>DASQHK010000039.1:0-3185 GCA_035632135.1 Bryobacterales bacterium | reverse complement strand
GTGCTGGCGGAGATTCACGTAAAGATGAAGACCTGCATCGACTGCCACCGCATGCGCGGCGCTTCCATCGAATGCAACCTGTGCCACGAGCTGGCGCAGTGAAGCGGGCCTGGTTCAGCGAAACAGCTCGTCGACGGGAATCTTGAGGCCGGGCAGCACACCGCCATCAGGGATTTCGCCGGCGAGGGCGGTGCGGGGCGGCGCCTTGGGAGTGAAGATCAAGACTGAATGTTCTTCGGGAAGAATCAGCCAGGCGAGCTTCGCGCCATTGGCGAAGTAATCGGCCATCTTGCGGGTCAGGGAGGGAAACCGAATCGTCGGGCGAGCGGATCTCGACCACGAGGTCCGGGGCGCGCTCGAGAAACCGGATCTCGGGCGAGTCGTCGCCCAAGACCACGCTCACGTCGGGCAGATAGAAGCGGGTGCGGCCGCCGACCTTTAGGCGGCAGGACAGCCGCATCGCCACGTAGCCGTCCGTACCTCCGTCAAGGAACGCATCCAACACGGCGCCAACCGCTTGGAGAGATATTCTTCGATCGTGACGGTGGCGGCCGCGGGCGTCCGTATGGGCGCAGTGTAACATAGTGAACGAGTATGCCCGATGCGGGCGGCATCCGGAAAACGCGATGGGGCTTGGCGGCCCTGGCCGTGGCGCTGTGCTCGCTCGCCGCCGTCGGGCTTCTCGGCCGGACGCGTTTTCTTCGCCTGCTGGAGCTAAAGGCCTACGACTTGCAGTTTCTGGCCCGCGGCCGCCTGCCTACTTCTGATATTATCTTGCTGGCGATCGACCAGAAATCGCTCGACGAACTGCCCGAGCCGCTCATGTTCTGGCATCCCTACTACGCCGAGGCCATCCGCGCGGCCGCCGGAGCAGGGGCGAGGGTTCTAGGCCTGGACGTGTTCTTCGCCATTCCGGTTTCCCAGTGGGCGCCCGACAACGACCGCCTGCTGGCCGAGGCGGTGGTCGAGACCGCGCCGGCCATGCCGGTGATCTGCGGCTTTGCGCCGGGAGCGGTCAACATGCAGCGGCAGCGGCCCATCCCGCTCTATCTGTTCGCATCGGCTTCTGGCCTAACCGCCTCGCTGCACCTCGAGGTCGATCCGGACGACTTTGTCCGCCGCCAGCAGCTTCTCGAGCAGGGCGAGGGGCCCATGGAGACGCGCACGCGCTCGTTTGCCCTGGCCATCGCCGAGAAATTTCGCGGCCAGCAGGCGCGGATCGAGGGCGGGCGGCTGTATCTTGGCAATACCTGGATCCCGACGGACGCCGCAGGCTCCATGGCGATCAACTACGCCGGGCCGGCCGGCGTTTTCCCTCGGGTCTCCTTCGCCGATTTCATCCAGGCTGCGCGCGCCGGCGACCGCCAGAAACTGCGCGGCTGGGTGAGCGGAAAAATCGTGCTTGTAGGGCTCGACAGCATCAGCGGCCAGGACCGGCACGCCACCCCTTTCTACACGCTGGAGCCCGGCGCGCGCGCCAACACCGCCGGCTTCGAGATTCATGCCAGCGCGATCGAGACCATCCTGGGCAGGGACTTTCTCACACCGCCAAGGCCCTGGGTCTCCGAGATGCTTCTTTTCCTCGCTGCGATCGGGAGCGCCGGGGCGGCGTGCTACTTCCGGTTGCGCCGGGCCGGCCTGGCGCTGGCGGCCATGGCGGTGGTGATCCTGCTGGCGGCGCACGTTTCCTTTCGCGCCGGGGTCGTGCTGCCCGCCGTGCGCATGCTTCTCGCGCTGACGGTGGCGGCGGTGGCGGCGCTGGTTTACCACACCGAATCGAAGCGCGCGTTTCTGGCCCGGGCGTTTTCCATCTTCGTCGGCAAGCGCGCGGCGCAGACGCTCGAAGAGTCGGAGGGGATTTCGGTGGCGGCCGGGGTCCGGCAGCAGGTGACGATCCTGTTTTCCGACATCCGGGGTTTCACCGCGTTTTGTGAAGCGAAAGAGCCGGCCGTGGTCGTCGAGCAACTCAATCGCTACCTCACAGGCATGGTCGAGATCATCTTGCGCCACGGCGGCGAGGTCAATAAGTTCATCGGCGACGGTATCCTGGCAATTTTTTCCGATCAGGATTCCGGGGCCGTTCCCGGCGATCACGCGCGGCGCGCGGTGGCCTGCGGCATTCAGATGGTGCAGGCGCCCGGCGTTTTTCACACCGGCGTGGGCATCCACTCCGGCGAGGTGGTGGCGGGCAACGTCGGCTCCTTTGATAAACTGGAGTATACGGTGCTGGGTGACGCCGTCAATCTGGCGTCGCGACTGGAAGGCATGAACAAGGAGTTTTCCACGCAACTGCTTCTGAGCGAGCAGACCAGCCAGCGGCTCGACGGCTCCATCCCCGTGTTTAACCTTGGCGAGGTGACCGTCCGCGGCCGGACGCAGGCTTTGCACGTGTTCACGCCGGCCGTTCTGGTGTCGCCCCGCGCGGTGCGAAGCTGACCATGGAGCGGCTACAGCAAACAGGAAAAAGATTCCGCGCTCGCGCCGTGCTGGCGGGCGTTCTGTGCGCGGGCTCTGCCGCGACCGCCTCCGCACAGTCCGGCGAGCCGGTGGGACTGCTGCTGGCCGCCGGGCCCGACAGCAAGATCGTGCGGCAGGAAGCAAGCGCGCCGGCTCCCGCCGCCGTCGGCGAGATGCTGTTCGCCGGCGACCGCCTGCTCGCCGGGGATGGCTCTATGTCTTACTTATACTGCCCCGGCCGCTCCTCCCAGACGCTCGCCCCTCACAGCGAAGCGTTGTTCGCCTCGGGCCAAGTGCAGGTCGAAAAGGGCAAGATTGCCTCACAGAAAGCGGTGGCGGTTTGCTTTCTGCCGCGCAACGTCGCGTTGAGCACGGCCAGCCGGCAGAAGGTCGGTGCGCTGGTCATGCGCGGGGCGCCGCTGCCGTTGAAGCTGGTTTCGCCGGTCGGCGCCCCGGTGCTCGAGGCGTCCCCGCGGTTCGTGTGGCAGCCAGTGGAGCGAGCCGACTCTTACGATATCCAGGTCACCAATGCCGACAACCAGGTGCTGTGGAAGATCCGCCACAAGGGCACGGAAATCCGGTATCCCTCCTATGCCCCGCCCCTGATGGCGCCCTCTACCTATTCCTGGAAGGTGACGGCCTTCGAGGGCGACAAGCCGCTCGCCGCGACCGAATCCAAATTTGACCTGATCACCATCGCCGAGCGGCAGCAGATCCGCCGCCAGCTT
>DASQHK010000038.1:0-13213 GCA_035632135.1 Bryobacterales bacterium | reverse complement strand
CCGGCGCGGAGAATCAAAAGCGAACCGCCGGGCCTCGGTGGAACGCTACCTCGACCACAAGCTGTGGCATTCCGTGCTCGATTTCATCGAGACGCTGCCGCAGACGACTCTCCGCGAACGCCAGCATTACGAGCGCGTGCGCTGGCTCTTCCGGCTGCTCTATGGCGCCTCGTTGCGGGTTTCCGAGGCAGCGCACGCCAAGACCAGCGACCTTTCTCAACGGCGGGGCAAGTGGTGGCTCCATGTCGTCGGCAAAGGCGGCGTTGACGGTGATGTGCCTATAGCCGATGAATTGATGGCTGATCTGGCGCGCTATCGCCAATTCCATGGCCTGCCGCCGATGCCAGCAACACTTGAAACCACGCCCCTAGTCATGTCCGTCGCCGGACGTACCGACCGACTACTGACACCGACGGCGATCTACCTGATCGTCAAGGAAGTGTTTCGGCGCGCTGCGGCGGCACTCGAAGCCCTCGACCCTGGGGCTGCGGCCACGCTCCGTCGTGCCTCCACCCACTGGCTGCGGCATACGTCGGCCACGCACCAGGCCGACGCCGGCAATGACATCCGCTTTATCCAGAAGAACCTGCGGCATGCCTCCATAGAGACGACCTCGATCTATCTACATGCGGAAGATGATCTGCGACACGAAAAGACCACAGGACGATGATTTCAATACGCAACAAGAAAACTACCGATGCCCAACTTGCTTCCCCGAACCGAAATGCCAAGTTGGGTTTGCGTCGCCTTCCGCTGCCGGTCCTCCTGATCGCCGCTGTCAGCCTCCTGAACGAGGTCTCGGCCCAGATGGTGGCTCCGCTCATCCCGATTCTTCTGGCCTCGGTCCTCGCCGCCGGGCCAGTCGCACTCGGCCTGGTGGAGGGGTGTGCCGATGCCGTGGCGGCGTTCCTGAAGCTGTGGTCGGGGCGCCGCGCCGATGTTCGCCCCGACCGGCGCAAGGCGATGGTCCTGGCGGGCTACGCGCTGGCGGTGCTGTCCCGGCCGCTGCTGGCGATCGCCGGAAGTTGGCCCGGGGTGGTCCTGCTGCGCAGTCTGGACCGCCTGGGCAAGGGACTACGTGGGGCGCCCCGCGACGCCATCCTGGCGGATACCACTCCAGCCCACGAGCGCGGTCTGGCCTACGGCATCAACCGCGCGATGGACTATCTGGGGGCAGTGCTGGGCACCCTCATCGCTGCCGCCGTCCTCGCCTGGTCGGGGCTGTCGATTCCGCAAGTGATTGCCCTCTCGGTGCTGCCGGGGACGCTGGTGATTGGTCTGCTGGCCGTGTTGCCGAATCCGCACCCAGGCGGCGCCTTTGTAGAGGCAGCCAGCCATACGCCGCAAACGCTCACCTGGACCGGATTGTCCCCGGCGTTGCGCCGATACCTGCGGGTGCTGGCCATCTTCGCGTTCGCCAAGACTTCCGAGTCCTTCATCGTCCTGCGCGGACATGAACTGGGCATGGAAACTGTGACGTTGCTGTTGCTCTGGGCATGGCTAGCCGCCGTGCAGTCTGTGACGGCCTGGATCGGTGCCCCATTGGCGGATCGCCTCTCCAAACGGACGCTCACACTGTTCAATTGGGCGGCTCTGGCCGTTGCCTACGGCGGACTCGCCGCCATCTCGTCGGCCACGGGTCTCTGGCTGGCCGTGAGCTTCTATGGGTTGCTGAGCGGCATTAGCGAAGGGGTGGAGCGCGCCCTGGTGGCGGAATATGCCGCCGCGGCCCAGCGTGGCACCGCCTTTGGCTGGTACTACCTGCTGAGCGGGCTCGCCGCCCTTCCGGCCGGCGTTCTGTTTGGATTGATCTGGAAGATGGGCGGGCCGACGATGGCTTTCGGTGTCGCCGCGACGATTGCCGCGTTCAGCGCGATCGTCCTGGCCGTGTCTTTGCAACGAGGGAGGCAACCATGAAAATTCTCCTCATCGAGGACGAGCCGAAAACGGCAGCCTTCGTCCGCCGGGGCTTCACGGAGGAAGGCTTTGTCGTCGATGTCGCCACAGACGGCGAGGATGGGCTGCACCTGGCGACGACCGGCGACTATGACGCAATCGTGCTTGATGTCATGCTGCCGCAGCGCGACGGATGGTCGGTGCTCCAGGCGATCCGACAACAGCGCCCGGACCAGCCGGTGATCCTGCTCACGGCGCTCGATGCGGTCGCGCACCGGGTGAAGGGACTGACCGCAGGTGCCGACGACTACCTGGTCAAGCCCTTCGCCTTTTCGGAACTGAACGCACGGGTGCGCAACCTCCTGCGGCGCGGGCCAATCCGGCGCCCGGAGATAGTGAGCTATGGCGACCTCGACATGGACTTGGTGCGGCACCGGGCGGTGCGGGCCGGACAACCCCTCGACCTTGCGCCCCAGGAGTACCGGCTGCTGGAATATTTGCTGCGCCATCCGGGCCAGGTGCTGACCCGTACCCGGCTCGCCGAGCAAGTATGGGACATGAATTTCGACGGCGACAGCAACGTCGTCGATGTGGCGGTGCGCCGCTTGCGGCGCAAGGTGGACGATCCCTTCGTCAACAAGTTGATCCATACCCTGCGGGGTGTGGGTTATGTCCTCGAAGCCCGGGACTGAGGCGATGGCTTCCCCTTCGGTCCGGAGCGCGGACCAATCGCCCTCCATCGCCACCCGCCTCACGCTGTGGTACGCGCTGCTGAGCATCGTTCTGATTGCCGCCGCCGGCAGCGTCATGTACTGGGTTCTGGCGGAGCGTCTGCGCCAAGAGGACGACCAACTGCTCGTCGGGCGGATCGCCGAATTGCGAGCGATCCTGCTACTCCACCCGCCCGGTTCCCCCGTCCTCCGGGAGGAAGTTCAACGTGAAGCGGCCATGCTGCCGGGTATCCAGGTCCAGGTGTTGGATATGCGTGGCGAGAGAGTCATCGAGGCGCCGGCGGTCCATGGCGCCATCTTCGACGACCGCCTTCCACCGGCTGCGGGAGAAGAACGCGGCACGGATTGGCATGCCGCTGAGGGCGGTATCTACCGCGTCATGTCGGCCCGGGTCGCGGTCGGTGCGGGGTTTGTCGTGCAGGTGGCGATGAGCCGATCGAAGGAAGAGGAATTGCTGGCCGCCTACCGGCAGACGCTGTGGCTGGCCATTTCCGCAGCCTTGGTGATCGCTGTCGGTGCCGGCTATTTGATCGCCCGCCGCGAGATGCGGCCCGTCTCGAAACTGGCAGCGCTGGTGGCTGCGCTGAGCGCGGCCGACCTCCACCATCGTGTCGGCGACGACGAGTGGCCGCGGGAGTTGAAGCCGCTTGCCACCAATTTCGACCAGTTGCTGGCGCGGCTCGAAGACGCCTTTGGCCGGATGTCGCAGTTCTCCGCGGACATTGCGCACGAATTGCGAACCCCGCTGCACATCCTTCAGGGTGAAGCCGAATTGGCCTTGACCAAGGGCGACTCGAACGCGGAATACCGCGCCTGCATCGAATCGGCGGCGGAGGAATACCAACGTCTGGCAGCCATGGTGGACGCGCTGCTCTTCCTCGCCCGTGCCGAACAGCCAGCGGCGCAGTTGGACAGGAAGCCTTTGCGGCTCGACCAGGAAATCGCTGCCGTTTGCGATTTCTATCAGGCCATGGCCGACGAGCAGTCAGTCGCGCTGGTCGCCCGTGGCGCCGGACAGGTCATGGCGGATGCCGCCTTGCTGCGGCGCGCCCTGGGCAACCTCATCGCCAATGCGCTGCGCCATACGTCCGGCGGTGGACAAGTCGTCGTCGCGGCGAGCGAAACCCCGGATCATGTCGAGATTGCGGTGAGCGACACCGGCGACGGCATCGCGCCGGAAGACTTGGCCCACGTGTTCGACCGCTTCTACCGTAGCGACAGCGCCCGCTCCCGGCAGGGCGCCGGCACCGGCCTGGGCCTCGCCATCGTCAAGGTCATCATGCAATTGCACGGCGGAACCGTGTCGATTCAAAGCGAGCTTCATCGCGGAACGACCATTACCCTGGCGTTCCCGGCAGTGACCCGCCTGAACTGCTCCTGAACGGCTCCGTTTCCCGTCCCAGGGAACTCAGGCCGAAGATGACCAAACGGTCAGGTTTCGGTCACGTTCGGGTTTCCTTCGTTGCTTATTCTTCTGCCTTCCGAGCGCCGCTGCCAGCGGCATCAGGCATTCCGAATATCTCATCGTGATGAATGGGGAAGATGAAGCGCTTATCGATCACACTCCTGGTGCTCCTTAGCGGCTGCGCCAGCTACACCGCCAAACCGCTCGATCCCGGCGGGCAGCAGACGGCCCTGGAATCCCGGCGCCTGGACGCGCCGGAGGTTCGGCAGTTCTTCGAGCGCAGCCTGGGCCGCGAATTCACTCCGTGGCCGCCACAAGCCTGGGACATCAACACGCTCACCCTGGCCGCCGATTACTTCCATCCCGACCTGGATCGCGCCCAGGCCCAGCGGCTGGTGGCCGAGGCCGCCATCGTCACGGCCGGCGCGCGCCCGAATCCAACGGCCAGCGTCTCGTTCCAACGCAACATGGACGCACCCGCGGGACAGTCGCCGTGGACCAACGGTCTGGGCTTCGACATCCCCATTGAGACGGCCGGCAAACGCGATTACCGCATCGAACGAGCGGGACATCTCGCGCAGGGCGCCAAGCTGCGGGAAGCGGAGGCGGTGTGGCAAGTGCGCAGCCGTGTGCGCGCCAGCCTCCTGGCCGCCTATCCGACCGAGGCCCTGGCGCGTCGGCAGCGTGATCTCCAGGAGGGGATCGCCCAAATGCTGGAACGCCGGTTCGCCGTGGGGTTCGCCTCCCAGCCCGAACTGACCCAGGCGCACCTCACCCTCAACCGGGCCATGCTGGCCCTGCGGGAGAACCAGAAGCAGGGCGCGGAAAACCTCGCCCGCCTCGCCGCGGCCGTGGGCGTTCCGGCCTCAGCCCTCCAAGGGACCGAGATTGCCTACGAGGTGTTCGAGCAACTGCCGCCAGTTTCCGCCTTGCCGTCGGCAGAAGCGCGGCGCCAGGCGCTGTTGAGCCGGCCCGACGTGCTGGCCGCCCTGGCTGACTACGAGGCCAGCCAGTCGGCGCTGCAACTGGAAATCGCCAGGCAATACCCGGACATCTCGCTCGGCCCCGGCTACACCTGGGATGCCGGCCAAGTGAAATGGTCCCTCGGTTTGTCGCTGGTGCTGCCGCTCTTGAACCGCAACGAAGGCCCGATTGCCGAGGCCAAGGCGCGCCGCGAGGAGGCGGCGACTGCTTTCCTGGCTGCCCAGGCCAAGGCGATCGCCGAGGTGGACGAAGCCCTGGCCGGCTACGGCCATGCCATCCAACTATTCGAGACGGCCGACGCCTTGCTGCAAGGGCAGCAGAAAGCGGAGCGCGCGGTCGCCGCGGCCTTCCAGGCCGGCGAAGCCGACCGTCTGGCCTGGCTCTCGGCGCAATACGAGACCGCGACGGCCGAGTTGGCCCGCGTCAATGCCTTGTCGCTGGCCCAGCAGACGCTGGGGCGCCTGGAGGACGCGCTGCGCCGGCCGCTCGGCGCCCATGCGCTGGCCGTGGCGGCGGAGCAGGTAATTTTGTCGAAACCACGTCGGTACGGGGAACAACCATGAGAAAGAAACCATTCATCCTGCTGGGAATCGGGGCGGTCGTGGCCGGCCTGGCCATCTGGGGATTTGTGGAGGGGCGCAAGGAACTCGCCCTCGAACAGGAACGGGAGAAACCCGTCAACGTGCCCTCTCGCGTCGTCTCCCAGGACGGCGGGACGGCGGTGGTGTTCGATGCGGAGACCCAGAAGCGGGCGGACATCGCCGTGGCCCCCGTGCAGCAAACCGCGCAGCGCGGTGAGATGACGGCGCTGGCCACCGTGCTGGCGCTCCAGGAACTCATCGACCTGCGCAACAGCTACGTGACGGCAAAGGCCCAGTCGGAGCGAACCCGGGCGACGATGGAGGCGTCGCGGCGCGAATACGACCGGACTAAGGCGCTGCACGGCGATGAGCGCAACGTCTCGGACAAGGTACTGGAAGCCGCCCAAGCCGCATGGCGAGGCGACGAGGCTGCGGCGCGCGCAGCCACCGAAGTGCTGGATACCGTGGGGCGGAGCGCCCGGCAAAAATGGGGGACGACGCTGGCGGCCGCGGTCGAGAACGATGCGGCGCTGTTCCGCGACCTGGCGGACCAGCGGCAGGTGTTGCTGCGGGTCGCGGTGCCGGCGGGCATCAGCATGGCGAAGCCGCCTGCCACCGTCAGAGTGGATGCCGGCGACGGCAGCTTCAGGAACGGCAAACTCGTGTCCCCCTCGCCCCAGGCCGACCCCCGCATCCAGGGGCCAAGCTTCTTCTATGTCGCCCCGACCGACGGCTTGTTGCCGGGCACCACGCTCACGGCCTATCTGTCAGCGGGAGCCGAACAGTCGGGGGCCGTCGTGCCGGCCGACGCGGTGGTCTGGTGGCAGGGCAAGTCCTGGGTGTATCTGCAAACCGCGCCCGATCGCTTCGTGCGGCGCGAGTTGCCGGCGGCGATGGCCATCGAACCGGGCTGGTTCGTGCCGGGCGCATTCAAGGACGCGCACGTGGTGGTCAAGGGCGCCCAGAGCCTGCTCTCAGAGGAGCTGCGCGCCCAAATCCAGGTCGGCGAGGAAGGCAAATGAAACAAGCATCACACGCCGGCTGGCTCGCCGCCATCGTCGGCTTTTCCCTGCACTACCGGGGCGTGGTGATCGCGCTGGCCGTGCTGCTGGCGGGTTACGGCTTCTATGCGTTCAACGGCGCCAAGTACGACGTGTTCCCCGAGTTCGCGCCGCCCCAAGTGACCATTCAGACCGAGGCGCCGGGCCTCGCTTCCGAACAGGTGGAAGTGCTGGTCACCCAGCCCATCGAGAACGCCATCAACGGCGTGGCCGGCGTCGAGGCACTGCGCTCCCAGTCCATCCAGGGGCTGTCGGTCATCACCGTGACCTTCGACAGCAAGAGCGACATCTGGCGCGACCGCCAGAACGTGAACGAGCGCCTCGCGGCCGTCGCCACCCAGTTGCCCAAGGGCGTCCAGGCCCCCGGCATGTCGCCGCTCACGTCCTCCACCAGCGTCGTGATGGCTATCGGCCTCACGTCGGACAAGCGCTCCCTCATGGACCTGCGCACGCTCGCCGACTGGACGCTCAAGCTGCGCCTGCTGGCCGTGCCCGGCGTGGCCAAGGTGGCGGTGTTCGGCGGCGAAGCGAAGGAGTTCCAGATCCAAGTGCGCCCCGACCGGCTGGTCAAGTACGGGCTGGCGCTCTCCGACGTGCTGGATGTCGCGCGCCGCGCCACCGGCACGCGTGGGGCCGGTTTCATCGACAACGCCAATCAGCGCGTCATCCTGCAAACCCATGCCCAATCCCTGAGCGTCGAGCAACTGGCGCGCACCGTCGTCCGGCAACAGGGCGGCGCCAACCTGACGCTCGCCGATGTCGCCGAGGTGCGCGCGGCGCCCGAGCCCCCCATCGGCGCGGCCCAGGTCGCCGGCACGCCCGGCGTTCAACTGGTCATTTCCGAGCAATACGGGGCCAATACGCTGGCCGTGACCGAGGCGGTGGAGAAGGCGCTGGCCGAGTTGCGCCCGGTCCTGGAGGGCCAGCAGGTTACCCTGCATGACGACGTGTTTCGGCCGGCCAACTTCATCGCCATCGCCACCCAGAACGTCCAGCATTCGCTCCTCTTCGGCGCTGTCCTGGTGGTGGCGGTGGTCGCATTGTTCCTGTTCAACTGGCGCACGTCGGCCATCGCCCTGACGGCCATCCCGCTATCCCTTCTCGCCGCGGTCACCGTTATGGAGAACCGCGGCCTCAGCCTCAATACCATGACGCTGGGCGGATTGGCCATCGCCATCGGCCTCTTGGTGGACGATGCGATCATCGTGGTGGAGAACATCTATCGGCGCATGCGGGAAAATCGCCAGCGGCCGCAGCCGGCCGCAGTCCTGGGCGTGGTGCTCGATGCCGCGCTGGAGGTGCGAAGCGCCGTCGTCTACGCCACCTTCGCCATCGCCCTCGTCTTCCTGCCGGTGCTGACCATGCCGGGGGTCGCCGGGCGGCTGTTCTCGCCGCTGGCCGTCGCCTACCTCTTGGCGACGCTGGCCTCGCTGGTGGTGGCCGTGACCGTCACCCCGGCCCTTTGCCTCGCCCTGCTGCCCGGCAGCGCGCTGCCCGAGCACGATCCCGCCGTGGCCGCCTGGTTGAAGGAGAAATACCGCGTTCTGATCGGCGGCGTCGAGCGTCACTATCGCATGGTTGCGGCATCGGTGGCGCTGCTCACCTTGGCGGGCCTGGCTGCCTTGCCTTTCTTCGGCGGCGGTTTCCTGCCGGAACTCAAGGAAGGCCATTACATCCTCCACATGTCAGCCGTGCCCGGAACCTCCATCGCGGAATCGCTGCGCATCGGCCGCCAGGTTGCGGCGGAACTCCTCAAGCTGCCTTCCGTGCGCGCGGTGAGCCAGCGGGTGGGGCGCGCCGAGAAGGCGGACGATACCTGGGGCACCCACTACAGCGAGTTCAACGTCGATTTGAAGCCGCTGTCCGGGGAGGAGGCAGAATTCGCCCAGGCGGACATCCGCAATGCCCTGGCACGCATCCCAGGGGTCGGTTTTGCGGTCAAGACCTTCCTCACCGAGCGGGTCGAGGAAACCCTGTCCGGTTACACGGCGGCAATCGTGGTCAACATCTACGGCAACGATCTCGATACGCTCGATGCGGAAGCCCAGCGCGTCGCTCAGACCCTGGGCCAGGTGCCAGGCGCCGCCGAGGTGCAGATCCAGTCGCCGCCGGGCGCTCCCGAACTGGGCATCCGTGTCCGGCCCGAGGCGTTGGCGCGCTGGGGGATCGACGCGGTGGACGTGCTCGATGCCGTCGAGACGGCGTTCCAGGGCTCGGTGGTCGGGCAGGTCTACGACGGCAACCGGGTGTTCAATGTCAGCGTGATCCTGCCGCCGGCGGTGCGGCGCAACATCGCCGATGTGCGGGCGCTGCCGCTCAGGAATGCGGCGGGCGCCTTCGTGCGCCTCGACCAGCTCGCCGACGTGTACGCGACCTCCGGCCGCTACGTCGTCCTGCACAACGGCGCGCGGCGCGTCCAAACCATCACCTGCAACGTCGCCGGGCGGGACGTGGCCTCTTTCGTGGCCGACGCGAAAAAGGGCCTGGCGGCGAATGTTCGCCTGAGTCCGGGCAGCTATGTGGAGTTCGGCGGCGCCGCCGAGGCCCAGTCGGCCTCGGTGCGCGATTTGATGGTGCATTCGCTCATCGCGGCGGTGGCCATCGTGCTATTGCTCTGGATCGTGTTGCGTCGCCTGCGCAACTTGGCGCTGGTGCTGCTCAACTTGCCGTTTGCCCTGGTGGGCGGGGTACTGGCCGTCTTCGCCACCGGCGGTGGCATCTCGCTGGGCTCCATGGTCGGTTTCGTCACGCTGTTCGGCATTACCTTGCGCAATTCGGTGATGCTGCTGTCGCACTACGAAACCCTGGTCAATAGCGAGGGCATGCCCTGGGGATGGGAGGCGGCCGTGCGCGGCGCCATGGAGCGCCTGACGCCGATCCTGATGACCGCGCTCGCCACCGCATTGGGGCTGCTGCCGCTGGCGATTGGCACCGGCGATCCGGGGCGCGAGATCGAAGGCCCGATGGCTCTGGTGATTCTGGGCGGGTTGTTTACCTCCACCGCGCTCAACCTGCTGGTGATGCCGAGCCTGGCGCTGCGCTACGGTCGGTTCGACGCGGGGAACGGAGGGGCCAGGTAACTGGCGGCAACCAGTGAACCGGTGGTCAGGGAAACCCACGGGTGACGGAATCGCAGGGTCAATGTTCGCCAGACGCCTGGAGGCAGAGCTGGTGCGGCTGTATCGGGAGCGACCGGCCTACCTCGTCGCCGCAATCACGCTCTTCGTCGGCGCCACTTGCCTGCGGGTTCTGGTCGAACTCGTCGAAATGCTGTCGCCGCCAGGAGAACTCAGCAGGCTCGACCAATGGGCGCTGGAGCATCTGCGGGTGCACGGGACGGCCATCGGGCTGCCGCCGCTGGTCGCCGGCTTAATGGCCCGCTACGCCTTGGCTTGAGCATTGAAGGCTACAAGAAGAGGAAAACTCGAATGGCTTCAATCGAACGCACCGCCTATCCCCGCTTCAAACGCAGCCCGTCGGCGCGGGAACTTGAAGCGCTCTACACGCCCACCGACGACGAGATGGACTTCGCACGGGGCATTGCCCGCAAGACCCAACCCCGCTTCGGGCTGCTGTTGCTGCTCAAGGCGTTCCAGCGCCTGGGCTACTTTCCGGCAATGGACGATATTCCTCCGCCTGTCGTTCAGCATGTCCGCGCCGCCGCCGGTATCGACGTGGAAGCCTCGCCCCTCTATGCGGAGCTGCGCACGCTGTACCGGCATCACCAGGCGATCCGGGAGCGTCTGGGCGTATCGGCCTGGGGCGAGGAGGGGCTGCGGGTGGCGAGCGAAGCGATGGCGAGCGCCGCCGAGGTCATGGACAACCCGGCCGACCTCATCAACGTGGCCATCGAAGAACTGGTGCACCAGCGCATCGAGCTGCCGGCCTTCAGCACCCTTGACCGGCTCTCCCGGCGCATCCGCAGCCTGGTCAATGGGCGCTTCTTCGAGGCCGTGCTGGCGCGGCTGTCCGGGTCCGAGCGCGGGCAACTCGATGCCTTGCTTGAAGTCGGCGATAGTCCCCAGAAAAAGAGCCTGTTCTTCGCGCTCAAGCAACTCCCTAAGCGTTCCTCCCTGGAGCATCTACAAGAATTGCTCGACCACATCGTCAAGTTGTCGGCGACTGTCGGCGCCGACAACCACCTGGCCGGCATCCCCAATGCCAAGATCAAGCATTTCGCGGCAGAGGCCAAGGCGCTCGACGCCGCCGAACTGAAGAAATTCACCCCGCCCAAGCGCTACATGCTGGTCTTGAGCCTGATCCACCGCGCCCGCGTGCAGGCCCGGGATGACCTTGCCGACATGTTCATCAAGCGCATGAACCACATCCACCGGCGCGGCAAGGATGAACTCGAACGGCTGCGCCTCCGCTACCGCCAGAAGACCGAGCACCTGGTGGCGACGCTGGCCGATGTCATCCAGGTTCTGGAGACCCAGCCGGTCGATGCCGACGCCGGCCGCTCCATCCGCTCTCTGCTGACTAACCGGGGCGGCGTCCAGACGCTACAGGACGACTGCGCCGCCATCAACGCCTTCAGCGGCGACAATTATTTCCCGCTGCTCTGGCGCTTCTATCGCAGCCACCGGCCGACTTTGTTCCGCATGGTGCATCTCCTGACCATGACTTCGACCAGCGAGGACCAGTCCTTGATGCAGGCATTGGAGGTGCTGCTGACGCACGAGAGCCGTAAGGGTGGCTGGATCGACGAGGCCGTGGACTTTTCCTTCACCAACGAACGCTGGAAGAAGACCGTGTTGGTGAAAACCGACGACGGCGAGCGCATCAGCCGGCAGCACTTCGAGGTGTGCGTGTTCTCCGCGCTGGCAGCGGAGATCAAGTCGGGCGATGTCTCCATCCAGGGATCGGAAGCCTACGCAGACTACCGCGAGCAACTCTTGTCCTGGGAGGAGTGCGAGCCCTTGGTTGCGGACTATTGCCAACAGTTGGGCTTTGCGGATGACCCGGCCGGGTTTGCCCGCAGCCTGCGCGAGGGTCTGACCGAGATCGCCGCGGCCGTGGACGCCGGGTTTCCGGAGAACAAGTCGCTGGGCCTCGACGAATCCGGTCTGCCCGTCCTCAAGCGCAGCGCGCCGAGGGAGCCGAAGGCGTCGGCCCGCGCCCTTGAGGCGGCGCTGCTCCAGCGCCTGCCCGAACGCAACGTCATCGACGTGCTCTGCAACGTGGCGCATTGGACCAGTTGGAACCGACATTTCGGGCCGCTGTCCGGTTCCGATCCCAAGGTCGAGAATCCCGGCGAGCGTTACATCCTCACCACCTTCACCTACGGCTGCAACCTCGGGCCGATGCAGGCATCGCGCCATCTGCGCGGGGCGGTGACGCCCCACATGCTGTCGTTCATCAATCGCCGGCACATCAACGCCAACAAGCTGAATGCCGCGCTCCGGGACATCATCAACCGCTATCACGGCTTTCAACTCCCCAAGGTGTGGGGCGAAGGCAAGTCGGCGGCGGCCGACGGCACCAAGTTCGACATGTTCGACCAGAACCTCCTGGCGGAGTACCACATCCGCTACGGCGGCTATGGCGGCATCGCTTACCACCACGTGGCCGACAACTACGTGGCACTGTTTAGCCACTTCATTCCCTGCGGCGTCTGGGAGGCCGTCTACATCATCGAGGGGCTGCTGCAAAACAAGTCGGACATCCAGCCGGACACGGTGCATGCCGACACTCAGGGGCAGTCGGCCCCGGTCTTCGCGCTCGCCTATCTGCTGGGCATCAAACTGATGCCGCGCATCCGCAACTGGCACGATCTGGTGTTTTTCCGGCCGAGCAAGGAGACGACCTACCAGCATATCGACGGGCTTTTCAAGGATGCTATCGACTGGGACTTGATCGAAACCCACTGGAAAGACCTGCTGCGCGTGGTGCTCTCCATCAAGGCAGGCAAGATTTCGTCATCGACGCTCCTGCGCAAGCTGGGCAACTACAGTCGCAAGAACCGGCTCTACCAAGCCTTCCGGGAACTGGGGCGGGTAGTGCGGACGGCGTTTCTGCTCAGCTACATCTCGGACCTTGAACTGCGTGACCAGATCACGGCGACGACCAACAAGGTGGAAGCCTACAACGGCTTCTCCAAATGGCTGTTCTTCGGCGGGGAAGGCGTCATCGCTGACAACGACCCGGAGGAGCAGGAGAAGATCATCAAGTACAACGACCTGGTGGCCAACGCTATCATTTTCCACAACGTGGTCGACCAGACGCGAATCCTGCGCGACCTCAAGGCGGAGGGCTTCCCGGTCGCCCGGGAGGACGTGGCCACGTTGAGCCCCTACGTGACCAGCCACATCAAGCGCTTTGGCGACTACATCATCGACGCTGAAGCGGTGCCGGAGCCGATCGATCCGTCGCTGCCGATCTGAGAAAAGTAGGGCTGGAGCCGGGCTGATCCGGTTCTATGTCCTATTTTTACATGTATGTCGGCTGTACCCGAGGATTGCGCCGCCCAGCCTAGGTTGCAAGCTACCCGCCAGTAGAAACACGTCCTCATCGAAGCCGCGCTTGAGCCATGCATTGTGACCGTCCATGAATTGG
>DASQHK010000037.1:0-9661 GCA_035632135.1 Bryobacterales bacterium | reverse complement strand
GCCCGTTGATCCCGTGCCACCCGACGACGCCCTGGTGAACGACTACACCACTTTTGTGAAGCTGACGACCCTATGAGCGAGGTCTTGCCAGCCGGCCCGCTGCAAAGATTCGAGATCGAGCGCCGGGCGCGCCTGTCTGCGGATGAGTTCTACCGGGAATACCTTTCCGGCGCGGGCAGGCCGGTGATTGTGACCGATGCCACGGACCGATGGACGGCGCGGTCGAAATGGACCTTCGAGCTTTTCAAGTCGCGATATGGGTCGGATATTGTGACCCCGACGACGGAATTGTCCAGCACGTCCATCAAAGTGATGAGGCTCGCGGATTACATCGATTACCTGGATTCTCCTTTGAAGGAGCCGGCGGGCTTCTGGATCGACAAAGCAGAAGGAATCGCCCGGAGAGCGCCGGCGGGGCCGTCTTCCGCGCCGCTCGGCCTTTTCGCGTGGAATTTTTTCTTCAAGCATCCGGAACTTCTGGAGGACATCGAGCCCAGCCCGTATTTCGGGGACGACTGGGTGCCGCTTCTTCCGGAAGCCATGCGCCGGGTTCTGGAGGGGACGCGCTATCGTCCGTCGTGGCTGCTGATCGGCCCGGCAGGGTCGCTGGCGAAGCTCCACCACGATTTCTTATATACGCACGCTTATCTCGCGCAGATCTGCGGCAGAAAAAAGTGTATCCTGTTCTCGCCGGAAGACTCGGAATTCATTTATCACGGAGCGGTCGATCCGGAGCGGCCGGATTTCGAGAGGTTTCCGCTGTTTAAGAAGGCGAGAGCGTTTGCCTGCGTGCTGGAACCGGGAGAGATGCTGCTGATTCCATCGCGCTGGTGGCATCAGGTGACCGGCCTGGAGAAATGGATCACCGTGAGTTACAACTTTTTCAATCGCGCCAATTTCGGGAATTACTTTGCGGATTTTATCCGGCAGTTGCCGGATATATTGGAGCGTTTCGAAAAAGTTGCGGGGTGGCGGGCGGCGTTGGGCGTGGAATGGGCGTGCAGAGGCTTTACCAAAGCGGGCGGTGAGGCTGCCGGGAACCGCCGCGGCTCCCCGGGTGGTGCGCGGTGACTTCGGGGGCCGGCGCAGCGGCGATGCGCCCTGATTCCAAGTTAGAGCCGGACTATCCCTTTTACCCTGGACGGTCGAGAGTCTGACGGATGACTTCGACGCAACCCGCAAATCGGGTCTGGAGACTGGCAGCGGCGCTGGTGGCGATCGTGGCGCTCGGTTTTACCGGGTTCACTGCTGTGCAACTCTACCGCGCGGAGCAGTTGGCGGAAGCGACAACCGAGCCGGAGCTGGAAAGGGCAGTGGCGCTGGCGGGGGCCAATTCCGACGCCTGGGCGCGGCTCGGCGCCCTGCGCGAGAAGCGCGGCGAAAGCAGCGGAGCAGCTCAGGCCCTGCTGCGGGCCGTGGAACTGAACCGCTACGACGCCGCGGCCTGGGTCGATCTGGGACTGCACTGGGAAACCGAGGGAGACAACAAGAAGGCCGAGCAGTGCCTGCAGGAGGCGGTTCGCGTGAACGGCGGATTTTACCCGCGCTGGGTGCTGGCCAATTTCTATCTGCGGCAAGGCGGCGGTGAGCCGTTCTGGACAGCCATGCGGCAGGCGATCTCGCGCAGCAAGGCCGATCTGACAGGGGCGTTCGAGCTCTACTGGCGGGCCTTCGACGATCCCAACGAGATCCTCCAGAAAGGGATCCCGGATGCGCCGGAAATCAGCCGGCGCTATTTCCGGTTCTTGCTGGAGAGCAATCGCACCGCAGTCGCGGCCGGCCCTTGGAATCGGATTGCCGGCAGCCTCCAGCCGGCTGACCTGCCATGGGCGACCCAATATCTCGATCAGTTGCTGTCGGCGCCCAGCGTGACGGAAGCCGTGCAGGTGTGGAACCATCTCTGTGAAGCCGGGTTGCTGCGCGAGCAACCCCTCGACCCGGCCCGCGGCCGCGTGCTGACCAACGGGCGATTCGAGCTTCCATCCTCCGGCTTGGCGTTTGACTGGAGGCTGGCGCGAGCGGAGGGGGTGACCAGCGACCGCCAGGCTTCCGGCGGCGCACCGGCGCTGTGCATCCACCTCAGCGGAGCGCACCCGGAAGCAACGGATCTGCTCTCGCAGTTAGCGCCGGTCGAGGAGCGCCAGACTTATCAACTCCGGTATCACTACGCGACGGCCGGCCTGCCGGACGACACCGGTCTCTACTGGACAGTCGAGGAGATCCCCGGCGGAGCCAAGCTCATGAGCGGCGCCTCGCTCGCCGCCGCCGACGAGGGAGCGCGGGAGGGCGAAGCGACGGTCCACACCGGACCGAGAACCAGCCTGATCCGCTTGGTGCTCGCCTATCGGCGCTCTCCCGGCACGATCCGCACCGCAGGGTCGGTCTGCCTGAGTGATGTGGATCTGGCGCCGGCCGGTGGGATGCGCCCCGCGCTCCAGTCGCCCGGCAAGCGCAGCCGGAAGGTTCAGCCATGACTGCCTATCGGTTCCGTACGCTTTCTGCGGCCGCTCTTTTCGTCCTGCTCGCCTTCCTGGTGCTGGCTTTCGGCGGCGTGGATCTCTGGGCGCTCACGATCTTCGAAATCGGCGTCTTCGTGCTGGCCGCCGTCTGGGCGGTTCGTATAGCCCGGGGATCGCTGCAGCCGGTCTGGAATCCGTTTTATCTGCCGTGGGGCTTGCTGGCAGCCTGGACCGGCGTGCAGTACGCCTTCGGACTGTCGGTGCACCGCTATCGCACCGAGGCCCAGGCGCTGAAATGGCTGGCGCTGTGGCTGCTGCTGGTGATGGCCGCCCATGTCTTCACCGACCCCTCGATCCGGCGCCGCTTCAATCTCTCGCTGGCGTGGTTCGCCTTCGCCCTGTGCGTGTTCGGCCTCGTGCAGTACTTTACTTCCCGCAACGTGGTGTACTGGGCGATCCCCATTCCGGTGGGAAAGATCTTCGGCCCCTTCATCGACGCCAATCACTTCGTCACCTTGATGGAATTGATAATACCCATGACGCTGGTCCTGGCGCTGCGCCGGTCCGAGCAGCAGGTGATCTACGTAGTGGTGGCCAACCTGATCCTGACCGCGGTGGTGGTCTGCGCCTCGCGGGCCGGCACGGCGCTGGTGGCTCTGGAAACGGCGATCGTGCTCGGCGTGACGACCCTGGCGCCCCGCCGGCCGCGCCGCTCCCGGCAGGGGCGGCGGCTGCTGTTGCCCCTGGCAGGACTGGCGGCGGTGGCGACGTTTTCGTTCTTCGTGGCCGGCAGCCAGCAATTGCTCGAGCGCTTTCACGAAGAGCAGCCGTACGCCTTGCGGTGGAGTGTGGCCCGCGCCACCTGGCATCTGTTTTTGAGCCGCCCCTTTACCGGCTACGGGGCAGGAACCTTTGCCGAAGTCTACCCTTCGGCGGCTCCCTTCGATGAGGGGGTCTTCTGGGAGGACGCGCACAACGACCCGGTCCAGTTCGCCATGGAGTGGGGCGTGATCGGCCTCGCCGTACTGGTCTGGACGCTCTGCCTGTTGTTGCGGCGAAACTGGCCGCGGGAAGTCTGGCTCACCCTGGTTCTGCCGCTGCTCATCGCGGTGGTCCACAGTTGGTTTGATTTCCCCATGCAGATCCCGGCGGTGGCGGCAGCCTGGCTGTTGCTGCTGGCGCAAGTGGATCCGGCAGCGGAGCAGGCCGCCCATCGCGAAGCGAGAGCTGGACGCCCGGCGTCGGCGGCGATGGAGCCCGTTCCGGCCCGCGTGGAGACGGGTAAATGACGGCCGCGCCTTCCGATATCCTCGCCGCTCCTCAGCCCGCGGCCCGGCGGGGCCTCTGGGTGCCGCTCGCGTGTTTTTACTTAAGTCTGCTTGTTGCGCATTTGCATCTGGCCAGCATCGCCATTCCTAGCACGTACGCGGTGGCCGCCGCAATGTCACTCGGCCTGCTGGTCTTGCCCGTGGAGTACACGATCGGCGCGCTGGGCGGGGCCTTTCTGGCGGCCTCCTCCGGGGATGTTGGGCAGCTCTTTCTCACCATGCGGTGGATTTTCCTGGGGGCGGGCGCCGTGATCCTGTCCCTGCGTTTTTTTCTCCGCCGGCGGGCCGGGCAGGCCGCCCCGTCGAAGTTCGCCTACCTGCTGGCTCTGTTCCTGGTGGCCTCGATGTCCACGGTGATGACGACCACCGCCCCGGGGCTGACGGTGCTGAAGCTTGGCGCGGTGCTTTGCCTGTTTTACGTGGCGTGGCGGGCAGTGGGCTACCTGGTGGAAAACTACGGACCGGCTGCGCCGCGCCGCCTCATTATCGGCCTGCTGGCTTACGCCTTGGGATTCATGCTGGTCGCAGCGCCCAGTTATTTAGCCTACTCGGGCACCTACAGCCATTTCTCGGGATACTTAGGTAATCCCAATACCTGGGCCGCCCTCCTGGCCACCACGCTGCCCTGGATGGCCGGTCCGCTTCTGAGCCGCTCTCGGCGTCAGCAGTCTCTCGGAAGACGCCGGCTGCAGGCGCTGGGCCTGTTCGTAGGAAGCTATTTGCTCTTGCGGGCCGGCTCCCGCGCCGCGCTGGTGGGCGCCCTGCTGGCCTTCGCAGTTACCTGCCTCATTCATGCCAATCGCCGCATGGCCATAATGGTGGTGCTGGCGAGCGTTTACATTACCGCCCGCCTGCTGGCCTCCCCGCAACTGCTTCCGATCCTGGTAGAGCGCTACTTGTATAAGCAGAACTCCCAGCAGGCGCAGACCGATCTTCTGCAAAGCCGTCTCCGCCCCTGGCAGACGGCCCGCGACAATTTCCGCGACAATCTGTGGCTGGGACTCGGGTTCGGAGTCACCAGCAAGAGGGAAGCCGCCTGGTCGGCGGATGTGCGCAGCAGTTACTCGAGTGAGACAGGCAGCAGCATCTGGGGCAGCCTGAGCCAGATCGGCATTGTCGGCGCTGCTCCCTTGTTTCTGGCGCTTGCATTGCTCCTATTCGAAGCCGGACGATTTGCCTGGAAGGTTCGTGATCCCTGGTTCACCGGCATCTACGGCTCCGTGCTGGCGCTATCGGTGAACGCAATTTTTGAAGGCTGGCTGCTTTCACCGGGCAACTTCATCAGCACCTACTTTTGGGTCCAGTGCTTTTTTGTTAACGCGCTGATGAGCCGGTTCCGGCCCGCTCGGGCGCGCTCGGCTTCCTTGTCCATGCCGCTTGCTGATTCCCTGGGGCCCCCGGACAAGCGCTGGGCGCACGGCGGGGTCTGATCACCTATGCGTCTGGCCGTCATCAGCCTGGTTCCCACTCCTTATCGGGAGCCGCTCTACGAAAGCCTGCGCCGCATGCCGGGTCTGGCCATGCGTGTCTTCTATCTGCAGGCCGCCGACTCGCTGCGCGGCTGGTCCAAGCTGGCCTGCTCGTACGACGCCGTGCGCGTTCCCTGCCTCACCCCCGAGACGCTCTATCCGGTTCCTCTCATCGGCGTCTGGAATCCGGGGCTGCTCCGCCACCTGCGCCGCTTCGGTCCCGACTGCCTGCTGATCCATGGTTACAGTTACTGGACCCAGATGCAGGCCATGCGGTGGGCCATCCGGCATCGCATTCCCTATTTTCTCTGGGCCGACTCCAACGCCCACAAGCTCCAGGCCACTGGGGCGCTGCCCGCCGTCAAAAAGGTCTGCCTGCGTTATTTTTGCCGCCACGCTGCGGGCGCGCTGACCATCGGTTCCTCCAACGAAGCCTTCTGGCGCTACTACGGCGTCGGGCCGGAGCGCTGGTTTCGCTCGCCGCTGGCAGTGGACAATGATTCCTTTCGCTCGCAAGCCCAGGTTTGGCGAAGCGAGAAAGCCGGCCAGCGGCAAGCGCTGGGACTTCCGTCAGGGCGTCTCCTGCTCTATGTCGGGCGCTTTGCGCCGCAGAAAAATCTGGACACGCTGCTCGAAGCCGTGGCGATCTGCCGGCGCGGCGCCGGCCCACATCTGTCTCTCGCTCTGGTGGGCGATGGTCCGGAAAAGGCGGGCTTGGAGCGGCTGATTCGCCGGCTCAGGCTCGATGACGTCTTTGTGTTCGGCTTTCAGCCGCAAAGCGAGTTGCCGCGATTCTACGGAATCGCCGACGCGCTGGTGCTGCCGTCAAGCGACGAGCCCTGGGGACTGGTGGTCAACGAGGCCATGGCGTCGGGCCTGCCGGTGCTGCTTTCGAAGAGCGTGGGCTGCCTGCCCGACCTGCTCGAGGAGGGTGGCAACGGTTTCTCGTTTGACGCCAAAGACGCTGCCGCGCTTGCCGCGGTCCTGGAGCGCTTCGGCCGCCTCGACGACGGGGAGATCGAGCGTATGGGATCGCGATCGGCGCGGTTGATCTCGGATTGGGACTACGCCCACTCGCTCGCCGGCATTCACCAGGCGCTCGAATCGGTGGCAAATGCCGCCCCTGCCGCCGGCCGCAGCCGGCTGTCGGGCGTCGCTTCGGCTCCATGAGAATTGCGATCAACGCCATTTCCGCCACCGCCGGCGGCGCGCGAACCTACCTGCTGAACCTGGCGCGGGCGCTGCCCGCTCTCGGCGCTCATGAATATCAGCTATATATACCGAAGGCCGCAGCGCCCGATCTGGCGGCCCTGCCCGCGAATTTCCACATCGCGCTGAACCGCTGGGCCGAGCGCAATTACGCCGCGCGGTTAGTGTGGGAACAGACTGTCCTGCCGCGGGAGGCGAAGCGCTGGGGCGCCGATGTGCTGATTTGCGTCGGCGGGTTTTGCCCGTTGCGGTCCCGTGTCCCGGTGCTGCTGCTGAGCCGCAACCCGCTCTATTTCACGCCGCGCTTTCTCCGCGATCTGCTGGAGCGCCGGCACTACGCCTGGGCCCTGCGACACGTGGCCATGACCCGCCTGTCGCTGTGGTCGGCGCGAGCCGCCCGGCTTACAATCGTCCCCACTTCGGCCATGGGCGAGATGATCCGCGCGACTGCCGGGGGCCATCCTCTCGCGCTGCGGACCATTCCGCATGGCTTCGAGCTGTGGCCTTCGGCCGCGCAGGCCCGCGCCTCGGCTGTGCCGCCTCCGCCACCGTTCCGGTTCCTGGTGGTCAGCCACTACAACTACTTCCGCAATTTTGAAACCGTGCTGCGGGCCTTCGCGCAACTGCGCGGCGCCTATGGCAACAACGGCCGGCTGAGCCTGACGCTCACGGCCGATCTGCGGCCCGGGCTGCGTCCCGGCGGCTACCACACGACGCGCGCCGGCCGGCTCCTCCAGAGCCTGCACCTCGGCAAGGCCGTGACCACCCTGGGCGCCGTCCCCTATGAGGAGCTGCCGCGGGTCTACCGCTCGGCGCACGCCGTCATATGTCCGGCTTATACTGAGTCGTTCAGCCACACGGTTATTGAAGCCATGGCCATGGGCGTTCCCGTGATTGCGTCCGACATCGGCGTGCACCGCGAAGTGGCCGGCGAGGCGGCCCTGTTCTTCCCGCCCCTCGATCCGGCGGCCCTGGCGGAGCGCTGCCGGATGCTCATGGATGACGCGTCTTTGCGGGAGCGGCTGCGGGCTTTGGGCGAGCAGCGGGCGCAGAGCTTCAGTTGGCGCCGGCACTTTGAAGAGGTGCTGGCGGCCGCCGCCGAGGTGGCCGGGCGCGCATGACCGGGGAGCGCGCCAAGGTATCCGTGCTCGTGCCGGTTAAGAACGAGGAAGCCAACATCGCCGCCTGCCTGGACTCGCTGCGCTGGGCCGGCGAAGTCTTCGTCGTCGATTCGCAGTCGACTGACGACACGGCGCGCCTCGCCGAGGCCGCCGGCGCGCAGGTGGTGCAGTTCCATTACCAGGGAGGCGACAAGAAAAAGAACTGGTCGCTCGCCAATCTCCCCTTCCGCAACGAGTGGGTATTGATCATCGATGCCGACGAGCGCGTGCCGCCGGAGCTGGCCGAGGAGATTCGCGAGAGCATCGAGCGGCCCGGCGGCCCCGACGGCTACTACGTCAACCGCCGGCTGATCTTCCTTGGCCGCTGGATCCGGCATGCCGGCTGGTACCCGAGCTGGAACCTGCGCCTGTTCCGCCACCGGCTGGGACGCTACGAAACCGTGGACGTCATCTCTCCCCAAATCGGCGACAACGAAGTCCACGAGCACGTCATTCTCCAAGGGCGCGCCGGCTACCTGCGCCACGACCTGCTGCACCACGACTACAAGAGCCTGTTTCACTACCTCGAGCGCCACAACCGCTACTCCGATTGGGATTCGGCGGTTTACCTGGATCTGCGCCGCCAGCCTCTGTTTGTCCGCGAGCCGTTTCACGGCGCGGTGCGGCGCAAGCGCCTGCTGAAGCGGCTCTGGGTGCGGCTCCCGTTTCGCCCGCTGCTGCTATTTGTTTACATGTACGTGCTGCGCCTCGGTTTTCTGGACGGCGCGGCGGGCCTGCACTTCTGCCTGCTGAGCAGCATGCACCAATACCACATCAGCCTGAAAGTGAAGGAGCGGCTGGCAAAGGAAAGCTAGAGCCGGCCCGCCAATGGACGCAAGCGTCATCATCCCCACGCACAACAAGCCACAGGAACTGCGGCGCTGCCTGGAAGCCGTGCTGGCGCAGCAGTTCGACGGCGAGTTCGAGGTGCTGGTGTGCGATGACGGCTCGAGTGACTCCACGGCGGCGATGATCGAGGAGTGGCGCCGGAGCGAGCCGCGCCTGCGCTACCTGCGCCATCCGACTCCGCGCGGCCCGGCGGCCGCCCGCAACCTCGGCATCCGCCACGCCGGGGCGCCGCTGGTGGCCATGACCGACGATGACACCATCCCCGATCCGCGCTGGCTGGAGAATCTATGCGCGGCCGCGCGCCGGCCGGGTGTGGCCGCCGTCGAGGGCCGCGTCACGCCGGGCCGCCCGGTGGGGCCCTGCGAGGCAGCTCCCACGAATGAAACGGGCGGCGTCTACCTCACCTGCAATATGTTGTATCGGCGAGACACACTGGCGGCGGTCGGCGGCTTCGACGAGCGGTTCCCTTTCGCCGCCTACGAAGATTGTGACCTGGCGGCCCGCGTCCGCGAGCACGGCGCGATTGCCTGGGCGCCAGAGGCGATCGTCACTCACCCGCCGCGTCCCATTACCTGGCGGCGCATTCTGCGCGAGATGCGATATTGGCCCTGGATCATGGTGACCGCGCGCCGCTACGGATATTTCGGCTGGCCGGCGAGCCCCACGCGCCACCCGCGCGCCGGCGCCATCTGGAACGCCGTCGTCAAACTCCCGGCTGGCCGTTTCCTTTCGGCCTTGCGAGCGCTCCGGTCGCATCCCGAGGAGGCTTTTCGCGCCGCGCTTCGCGCCCTGGCGGAGCCGGCCGCAGCGCTATGGCTCGTGGTTCCGGAACTGCTCCGGTTCGATCTCGAGTCCGCTGCCTTCCGCATGGATTATCTCGCCCTGCCGGCCGCCGCCCCGCGCGTGGGCGCCGTCATCGTCAACACGCGGCAGCCGGAGCAGCTCGTCCACTGCATTCGCTCTTTCCAGGCTGCCGATTATCCGGACTTGCGCTGGATCCCGGTCGCCAACTGGGCTCAACAGGCCGAGGTGGAGCGGCTGCAGGTGCAACTGCCGGGCCTGGAATGGGTCGTTACCGGGGAGAACCTCGGCTACACGGGCGCGAACAACCTGGGCATCCAGCGGGCGCTCGATCTTGGCTGCGAGTATATCTTAGTAATGAATGATGACATCGAGTGCATCGCCCC
>DASQHK010000036.1:0-11606 GCA_035632135.1 Bryobacterales bacterium | reverse complement strand
GAAATCCTGCTCACCTCGATGGACCGCGACGGCACGCAGGCGGGCTTCGATTGCGAGCTGACGCGGGCTGTTTCGCGCGCCACGACCATTCCCGTGATCGCGAGCGGCGGCGGCGGCAAGCCGGAGGACTTCGTGCGCGTGCTCCAGGAAGGCGAGGCCGACGCCGCGCTGGCCGCTTCCATTTTTCACTACGGGACTTACACCATCGGCGGGCTGAAGCAACTGCTAGCCGAGGCCGGCATCCCGGTGAGGCCGGCGTGATCATTCCCTGCATCGACCTGATGGGTGGGAAGGTGGTGCAGCTTCGCCAGGGGCGCGAGAAGGCGCTGGAGGGCGATGCGCCGCTCGAGATGCTGCGGAAGTTCGCAGCGTTCCCGCAGATCCAGGTGATCGACCTGGATGCCGCGATGGGCCAGGGATCGAACGACGGCATCGTGCGCGAGCTGGCGGCGCGAGCAGTGACGCGCGTGGGAGGCGGGGTGCGCAGCGTGGAACGGGCGAGCGCGCTGGCCGAAGCCGGGGTCCACCGCATCATCGTCGGGACGGCCGCCTTTACTGCTCGAGGCATTAACAATACATTTCTTGAGGAGCTTGGCGCTGCGGTGGGCCGCGCGCGGATCATTCTGGCTCTCGACTCGAAGCGCGGCAAGATCGTCATCAAGGGCTGGAGCGAAGCGACGCGGTTCTCGGCGGAAGAGATGGTCACGCAACTGGAGCCCTACTGCTCGGGCTTCATGTGCACCTACGTCGACAAAGAGGGGATGCTCGAAGGCACGGACCTCGATTGGTTTCGGCGGCTGCGGGCGGCGACGAGCCTGGAGATCACGGCCGCCGGCGGCATCACCACGATGGAGGAGATCCAGGCGCTGGCGGAAATGGGCGTTCACGCCGCGCTTGGCATGGCGGTTTACACCGGCCGGCTCCCGCTCGAAGAGCTGGCGCGGATGAATGCAGCGAGCGGGGCGGCTTAGTCTTCGTGAGCGGGCGCGGCGCTCCCTGAACTCTGCGGAGCGTCGCCTAAGAGTGCTTGCAATTGCTGGCGCGAGACTTTTTGATGCTTCGATCCATGGTGTAACGGATCGAGCAAAAATTGCTCGACCGAGCCCAGCAAAGCTTCGACATTGAAGTCCGGCGCGGCGCTCAGGGACGGAATCTTCACCAGCCCGTGTTCGTTCACCGTGCAGTCTCCGGCCGGAGGCACGGTGAAGTGGATCCGCGTGCGGTTGCGGATCGCGTAGCGACGCAATTCCAGCAAGGTCATTTCGGCTGCGAATGGATTATGACAGGCCGCTGAGGCTGACGCTAGTTGTTGTTCCAGTGTCCGTGCTGATCCTGACACTGCAAGCAATAATTCGCCCACGGCACCGCTTCCAGCCGCTTGGTGGAAATCGCCGTCCCGCACTCCTGGCAGATTCCGTAGGTCTGGTCCCCGATGCGCGTCAGAGCTTCCTGAATTTCCCGAAGCAAGCTGACATCCAAGCTGTTGCGATTGAGGAAGATCCACTCTTCGTGACTCTGGGTGGAGAGGTCCGCCACGTCCACCGGCTCCTCCCGGCGGGCCACAATGTTGGCCGCTGCAGGCGTCAGCATGTTCTTGCGAAGCTCGACGGCTTTGTGCTCCAGGATCTGCTTGTAGTGCCCCAACTGGGCTTTCGTGATTGACTTGCTGATCGTCTTTGCCATAACTGCCTCCCGTTCCTGCTACGCCCGCGGCCGGGCCGCCAAAACGATGTTCTTATCGTCCCTTCTACACCTCTCTATTAGAGTTCCTTGAGCAATTTTCGTTCCTATTTTTTTAACTCCCAACTCCCCCTGCCACAAGGAACCAGTCAGCAGGGTAAGAGATGAATTCAAGTGCTACCTGCCTGCTGTTAAGTCCCTGTCAGGACCAACCCATCTGACGCGGAAAGGTCTCTCGCGGTTGCAGAATTTTGAGCAGACGAATCCTGGCCGGCCAGAGCTCCGACCAATGATTGCCGCATTCTACTCGGATCCGATTCAAAAAGCAAGAGGTTTTGTAAAAAAAAATTCAGCCGCTCCGGTAGGGCCAGGTTCAGGATGCTATACTGGGCAACTCGATCCCAGCACCAAGGAGCTTCAGGATGGCGGCGGATGTAGAGGCTCAGAAGGCCCCCGAAGGGACCCCGGAACCCCAGCAAACCACCACGAATCTGGTACTTACACTGTCCGACGGCACAAAGGTGAAGCGCCGGGTCCTCCGCCAGAGGGCGTGCAACGAGCTAGGCGAAAAGGGCAAGATTTGCGCCGGTCACCTGAAGCGCTGGTACCACTTTGGGGATGAAGTGAAGCAAGCGTTCAGTGACCACGCCGAGATCTACCGTTGTGAGCACTGCCACACCCTGTACCTGCCAAATGAAAGCGAGCGCCCCCGCACGCTGATCCAGAGCTACTGAACCAATTAGCGTCGTGCTGTGTGGCGTCTATTGGGCGGCTGGGAGCGAATTGCTACAAGATAGGCGGCGACTCCGGCTCACGGCGGGTGGGATGCTGCTCGCCGTGAGCCGGAGCGGCCAGAGCCCGTCGGGGGCTCGACGGATTCAACGCCAGTGCTGCCAGCCGCATTCCTGGTGAGTTCCGGGTCTCTGTGCTTCGCACCAGGAACGCCCGGCAACCACCCGGAGTCTGAATCCGAGGCGGGAAACTAAAAACCCTCTGTTGTACCCAGCAACGCGAGGCATCAGGCTTCTTTCGCGAAACACCGGCTCCCGCAAGCACGTTGTCATCACGCCTGAACGCCCCGCCATCTGCCGAATACAGCAGAGGGCAGGTTTGAAGAGGTGTTGTCTAGCACCAATTCAGCATCCAGGATTAGCAGCTTGGTGGCCACTGGGATCAGGTTGTAAATGGTTGAAAAGCAAGGTTTGAGTGGCGGCAGGAGGCCTCCCCCTTGAGTCCGGCCGACACAGGGGTGGGGCAGAAAAACGAAGCCTGTTGCCTCGGAGGCTCACCGCTTCAGGCCGAGGCTCCGCACGGGGGGCTGGCACGCGCAGCGCCGGGCTGCGGATGATCTCGCCGCTGAGCTTGAGGTTCGGCGACGCTGTTGAGGCGCCGCGGAGGGCGCAGTGCAGATGAAACGCCGTGCATGCGGAAAACCATGCGGAAAACAACGTTTGACACGGGAAGCGCGAGTCTTGTTCCTTCGGGCCGGGCGCTTCCCGGCGCTGTGCTAGACTGCTAATCCCGCCGCCATGAGGATCGCAAGAGCCATTTTGCTATTGGCATCACTGCTGCCGATCGGGGCGGAGTGCGAGCAAAGCTATAGGGTCTACACCGAGCATCCGCGCCTGTGGCTGGATGCGCGGCGGCTGCGGCTGCTGCGGCGGGAGCGGGAGCGGGATTCGATTCGCTGGCAGCAGTTGCAATTGCTGGTCAAGAGTGGCCAGGCGCTGCCGGAGGAGCCGCTAGTCGAGGCGTTCGAATACCAGGTGGCGCAAGATGAGCCGGCGGGCAGGCAGGCAACGGCCTGGGCGGTGAAGCGGGCAGGCGTGGCGGGCGATCCCGACGCGGAGGAACTGCGGCGCCTGGCGGTAGTCCTCGACTGGTGCTATCCGCTGTTCGGCGAAGCAGAGCGGGCGGCGGTGGTGAAGCGGATGGCGCGCGGGATCGCGCAGGTCTCTGCCCAGAACGGCATCCGTCCTTTTGCGAGCGCAGCGCTGGCGGCGATCGCGGTGGCGGATGATTGGCCCGGCTCCGAGCAGGCGCTGGCGGCGGCGTTTGAAAAGAGGTGGCGGCAGGCACTGCTGCCGCGCCTGCGCGAAGGCAGGGCGCTCGATGCGCCGGAGGACCGTGTGGCGTTTCTGGAGATGTGCCACGCCGTGCGGAACAACCTGCAACTCGACTTGTGGGAGCAGGCGCCGGCTTACTTCAAGCAGTTTCCGTACTACCTATTGCTGCAATATTATCCGGCTCCGGTGACGGTGGGCGGGCACCGCTTCCGCCAGCCGTCGCAGCCGAGCAGCGCCCGGCCGGACCCCGCCGTCGCCGGCCAACTGGCCCGCGTGGCCGAGCTGCTGACCGCGGCCTACGACACCAACAGCGTGGAGACGCAATTCCTGCAGGGATGGATTACTCACGACATCTACCGGCTGCGCGCACCGTCGGGCGCGCTTTACGAATTTTTGTGGATGAATCCTTACCAGCCCGGGCTGAGCTACTACAATGTGCCGCTCCACCTCTATGACGAGCTGGGCGGGCGGCTGTGGGCACGAAGCAGTTGGGACGACGACGCCACCTGGGTTGGATACTTCGACGGAGAGCTGCAGCTTTTCGCCGACGGGAAACCAACGGTAATCAACTCGAAGCTGCAGCCTGCGCCGATCGTGTTCCCGCAGGCGGCCGTGGTCGCGGCCAGCGGAGAAGCGAGCTTCAAGGTGCTGTTGACCGAGGGCGAAGACGTCTATGTGGTGGGGCTAGAGCCTGGTAAGACTTACTGGGTAAAGAGCGGCGCCGCGCTCTTCGTTCCCCGCACGGCCGGCAAAGGGGGCATTCTATCGCTGCAGGTCGAGACGGGAACGGAAACGGCGTTCGAGCTGAAGGCGTCCGATCCCAATCCGCCGGCGCCGGCGATGGAAGGAAAAAAGAAGAAGAGGAAGTGACCCGGAGCGCCCGGGCTCACGAGGATCACAGGCGTCAGTTGTGAAGATGGGCCAGGAATCCGATGGGCCTTGGGCGGCGCGCAGGGGTCATGAGCCGGCGGATGGCATCAAAGACGGCTGCGAACTGATCATCGCATTTCCTCGCCAGGGCTTCCAGCTTTCGGGCCAGATCTTTGTGAGTCGCGAGGATCTCGCGGAGTTTCACGAAGGCCCGCATGATGGCGATGTTGACCTGGATGGCGCGATCGCTGTTCAGAACACTCGACAGCATGAGCATGGCCACGCCCTGCTCGGTGAACACGAGCGGCGCGTAACGGCGGCCCCCGCGGCCGCCTTTTGAGATCACAGATTGTGATCTCAAAAAACAGGCCTCTTGTCTCGTCAACTGGAACATGAAATCCGATGGAAACCGTTTCCGGTTCCGGCGCACCTGCTGGTTGAGTTGGCGGGTATCGACCCCGTAGAGTTCAGCGAGGTGATTGTCGAGCAGCACCTTGTGGCCGCGAATCAGGAAGATCCGGCGCTCTACGACCTCGGCGGGTATCAGAGAGCGGTCCTTTTTGGCCGGCAATCGAGATTTGGGCATCACCAGGAGAGTGCCCGGGACGGCGGAAAGTTCTCAGGAAAATTGTTTGAGGTTGCAATTTGTGACCTCAAAAGCCCGCCGGCCGCGACCCTTCCGGGCTACCGCAGCAGGTCTTCGAGCTGCAGGCGAGCGTCGGTTTTGGCGTCGCGGTATTTGACGATGACGGGAGTGTAGACGGAGAGATTCCAGTCTTTACCGGGCCCGGCGGAGAAGGCGCGGGCGCCGGGGATGACGACCGCTTCTTCCGGTATTACTAATGGTGAGTCGGCGGTCGCGCGGTGGACCGTGTTGCGAACCACGTCGTAAACCGGAGTGGAGCGCGTCAGGATTGTCCCGGCAGCCAGCACGGCGCGGCGGCGCACGATGGTCCCCTCGTAGATGCCGCAGTTGCCTCCCACCAGCGCATCGTCTTCGATAATCACCGGCAGCGCGCCGACCGGCTCGAGAACGCCGCCGACCTGCGCCGCGGCGCTCAAGTGGACCCGCTTGCCGATTTGCGCGCAACTGCCCACCAGGGCGTGGGAGTCGACCATGGTTCCTTCGTCTACGTAGGCGCCGACGTTGATGAACATGGGCGGCATGCAGGTGACGCCCTGGCCCACGTAACAGCCATCGCGAATCGAGGAGCCGCCGGGAACGATGCGCACGCCGCTCGAAGCGTCGAATTTGCGCAGCGGGAAGCTCGACTTGTCGAAGAAAGGGATGCGGCCGTGGTCGGCCGACATATCGACCACGGCGCCGATGCGAAAGCCAAGCAAGATGCCGCGCTTGACCCAGGCGTTGACCTTCCAGCCGAGCGGCGATTCCGACGACGGCTCGGCGGCGCGGACCTCGCCGCGGTTGAGCGCCGCCTTGAATTCGGCGAAAGCCTCGTGATACTCGGGGCCGTAGGACTCCGCTTTCGCTGCAAACAGGCGATCGATCGTGTCAGCCAGCATGGAGTTCCGAATTTTAACACGGGCATCCGGCCAGCCGGCGGCGCCCGCTACGGGCTGAGCGTGAAGTGCACGTCGATTTCGGTGAGGACTTCGACCGGCTCGTCGTTGAGCAGCGTCGGGCTGTAGCGCCACTTCGAAACCGCTTCGAGCGCCGCCGGTATCAGCAATGGGTGGCCGGTGACAGCGGTCAAATGCTCGACGGTCCCGTCTTTGCCGATGATCGCTGTGAGCTTCACGATCCCGGAGATGCGCTGCTGCCGCGCGAGGGGCGGATAGAGCGGCAGCGGCGCGTAGATCTGCTTGGACCTTTGCACCTGGCCACCCACACGGACGATTGGCGCCGTGGCTGGCTGCGGTCTTGCGGCGACGGGCGGAGGCGGAGGCACGATGGTCCTGGCTTGCGAGAGGACGTCTGCGATTACGCCGGCGCTGGGGCCGCCAAAGCCTTCCGGAACGCCGACCGCAGCTTCCGAAATTTGCACCGGGGCTGGCGCGTCCTGAATGATAGCGACCCTCTTCGGAATGGCCGCGGGCTGCACGAGCTTTGCTTGGTCGAACTTCGGCCGCGGCGCCACGCGATCTGCGTCACTGCGGCTTGAGGTGCCGGCGGTGGCGACGGCGCGATCAGGTACGACATCAATTGCCGCGCCGGCAAAGCGCTGGTGTAGATCAGCGGGATCAGCACGGCGACGCCGATCATGACGGATTCCAACAGGACCGATAAGACAACGGTGTATCTCGTTTTTGTCCGCGCTCGGCCCACAAAGCTTTGCTCAAACATGAGACACCTCCACCGCCGGGGCCATCGCCGGATCACACTGCCGAACCACGCAGCACCACTGCGCTGCGCATCGGGCAAGTTCGGTGGCACCCCTGCGGGCTTTTCTTTCAGAGTTCGTTCTGTGAGAGTTCCGATCTCGGTTCCTCATCTCTAGACACTTGCGGAGCAGAGAAAGTTCCCGGAGCAAGACGCAAGTGCTGAGGAATGATTAGTAGGTAGTAGCAAGCATAGCAGCCAGTGGATAGAGAACAGGCCTGGTAGCGGCGGATCTCGCGGGCGGCGCTGGTGGCAACGCGTTGCCGCATGCTAATCTTCTGCCGTCATGCCCGAGGGAATTGAGACTCTAATGTTTGCAAGGGGCAGGATGCTGGAACCTCCCGGCGGCCACAGCCCCCGCAGTTTCCTTCCAGGCAAAGTGAACGACGATTGGCGAGGACGTCATCCATGAAACGAAACCGCACGCGGAATGCGCTCCGCATCGGGGCGGCACTTGCTATTTCCCTCATCTCCACCGTGGCGGACGCTCGCGTGGTGCGGCTGCGCGTCGACCACCGCGAGCTGGTTCTCAACGGCAAGGCGTTTGGGTTAGCAGGACCTTACGAAAAGCTCGTAGGAACGGTGGACTTCGCGCTCGATCCGGCGTTGCGGCAGAACGCGGCGGTCGTGGATCTGACGCTCGCGCCCCGCAACCTGCAAGGCGAGGTCGAGTTTACGGCCGAATTTTACCTGCTCAAGCCCGTGGACCCGTCACGCGGCAACGGCAAACTCTTCTACGAGGTGGGCAATCGGGGCGGCAAGGCAATGCTGGGGGTGTTCCAGAAGGCCAAGGCGGGCCCCGACCCCACCACCGCCGCGGAGTTCGGCGATGGCGCCCTGATGCGGGAAGGCTTCTCGCTGCTGTGGATGGGATGGCAGTGGGACGTGCCGGACGGCAAGATGCGCATGCATATGCCGGTGGCCACCGACCATGGGAAAACCATCACCGGACTGGTGCGCGGGAATATCATCCTGAGCAAGCGCTCCGCGACCGCATCGGTGGCGGATCGAAATCACCAGGCGTATGAAGCGATCGATCCGGCCAGCCCTGAGAGCTTCATGACCGTCCGCGACCTCCCGGCTGATCCGCCGCAGCGAATCCCGCGCGAGCGATGGCGGTTTGTCGACGGATCGACCGTGACGATCGACGGCGGCTTTGATCCCGGACGCATCTATGATGTTGTCTACCGGACGCGCGATCCGCGCGTGGTTGGATGCGGCTTGGCCGGCACGCGCGATCTGATCAGCTTCTTCAAGCATGGCGAGGGCGAGGCGAATCCGCTGCGGGGCGCTCGACTGGCGTACGGATGGGGCGTGTCGCAAAGCGGCCGTTTCCTGCGCCACTTCCTCTACGAAGGGTTTAACGAGGACGAGCAGGGCCGCCGGGTGTTTGACGGCGTGATCGACGAAGTGGGAGGCGCGGGTCGCGGTTCCTTCAATCACCGCTTCGCGCAAGCCTCGCGTGACGCGGAGGAGCACTTCAATATTTTTTATCCCGTGGACATGTTCCCCTTTACCGACGGCCCGGAGACCGATCCCGAGACCGGGTGGACGGACGCGCTGCTGGCGCGCGCCGAGGCGCGGCGCGTGACGCCGAAGCTGTTTCATGTGCTTTCCAACTCGGAATATTTCAATCGCGCGGGATCGCTGATTCACACCGATCCGGCTGGGACCCGGGACATCGAAGTGCCCCCAGACGTGCGCATCTATTTTGTGGCCTCGACGCCGCACGGTCCCGGAACGTTCCCGCCGCCAAGCATAGGCGAGCCGGCCGGGCAAGCGCCAGTAAACCCGCTCAGCCGCAACCTGATTGACCGGGCGCTGCTGGCGGCGATGGATGCCTGGGTGGCGGATGGCGCGGCTCCGCCGGCGAGCCGATACCCGCACCTTTCTGACGGCACACTGACGAAGCCCAAGGCGGCGGGGTGGCCGGCGATCCCCGGAGTCCGGCTGCCGCCGCCGATGCTGGTAGTTTATCGGCTCGACTTCGGCCCGGAGTGGTCGCGCGGCATCGTGGGGTACGAGCCGCCGCACGTGGGGCGCCCGTTCGCGGGACTGGCGCCGGCGGTAGATCAGGACGGCAACAATCGCGCCGGGATCCGGCTGCCGGAGATCCAGGTCCCGCTTGCTACCTACGCGGGATGGAACTATCGGACGCCGAGCATGGGCCTGCCGGATCAGTTCGCGGGCGAAACCGGATCGTTCTACCCATTCGCTCGCACGCGGGCCGAGCGCATCGCACGGGGCGATCCCCGGCTGTCGATCGAGGAGCGCTACACAAGCCGCGAGCAATACCTTGGGAAAATTGTGGAGGCGGCGCGGCGACTGGTTGCGGAGCGGTTCTTGCTGGCCCAGGATCTGCCGGATGAGATCGACCGGGCTCTGGCGTATTACGACTGGTTCACATCACGGTAAGGGACAGATCAACGCTCTGCCCACGCTGCTCGCGCGTGCGCCGCTGCTATCGCGCGACCGCCGCCGGCGCTCTGTGCAGCAGGCCCAGCGATTCGAGCACCTTCTCGATTTTCGCTTGATTGGCGGGCTGCGGGGGAACCATCGGGAGGCGATAGGCCAGCTCGAGCAGGCCCATCATCGCCATGGCGGCTTTCACCGGGCCGGGATTCGATTCGACGAAGTTGATCTCCATCAAAGGCAGATAGCGGCGGTGAATTTCGCGGGCGGCGGTGAAGTTGCCTTCCAGGCACAGCGCGGCCAGGCGCGACATTTCGGAGGGAATTTCGTTGGAGGCAACCGAGATGATGCCGCGGCCGCCCAGAGCCATCAGCGGTAGCGTGATGCTGTCGTCGCCGGAGAGCACGGCGAAGCTTTCGGGCAGCGCCTGAAACAGCGCTGCCATCTGGCCGATGTTGCCGGAAGCCTCTTTCACGCCGATGACGCTGTCGATGGTGCTCAAGCGGGCGAGCGTCGCCGGATCGACATTCGTGCCCGTGCGGCCGGGGACGTTGTAGACGACGATGGGCAGGCGCGTGGCGGCGGCGATCGCTTTGAAGTGCTGATACAGACCTTCGGGGGTGGGCTTGTTGTAATAGGGCGTGACCGAGAGGATGCCGTCGGGGCCGAGCACCTCGATCTCGCGCGCGAGTTCGATGACTTCCTCGGTGTTGTAGCCGCCCGCGCCGGCCAACACGGGAACTTTGCCGCCGGCTTCTTCGAGCGTGATCTCGACCACGCGCAGGTGCTCGCGGCGCGTGAGGGTGGGGTTCTCCCCGGTGGTGCCGCAGGGGACGAGGAAGTGAATCCCGGCCTCGACCTGGCGTCGGACGAGACGGCGCAGCGTCGCCTCATCGAGGCTGCGATCCTGGTGGAAGGGTGTGACCAGAGCGGTGCCGCATCCCTGGAATTTCATGCAGAGCCTCCCGAAAACAGAACGTCGCCAAATTCATGCACGCCGGTTTTGCCCTGAATCCAGCGCGCGGCCTGGAGCGCCCCGCGGGCGAAGCCGAGGCGGCTGCGGGCAGTGTGGGTAAGGGTGATGGTGTCGGCCTCGGAGTCGAAGCCGATCACGTGCTCGCCGGGCACGGTGCCGGCGCGGTTCGAAGCGAGGTCGATGGGCCGCGCGTAGCCCGCCTGCTTCATTACCTCGCTGAGCTTGAGCAGCGTGCCGGACGGGGCGTCCTTCTTCATTTTGTGGTGGATCTCGTAGCCCCAGGCGTCGTAGTCTTCCTGATTCTTGAGCGCGCGCGCAGCGGATTCGACGACTTTGAAAAACACCTGCATGCCGACGGAGAAATTCGGGCTGTAAACCAGCCCGGCGCCGGAGCGCTCCACGGCGGCGCGCACGCGCGGAAGTTCCTCGAACCAGCCGGTGGTGCCGACGACCATATTGACGCCCAGCGCGGTGATCCGCTCGATATTATCCACTACCACGGAGGGCATGGAGAACTCCACCGCCACGTCGATGGAGCGGAAGTTCTCGCGCGTGATGCCGGCGCCGTTGAGGTTGTTGTCTATGTCAAGCTTGAGGGCGACCTCGAAACCAAATTGCGGCGCCAGGGGCTCGACGAGCTTCCCCATTTTGCCGTAGCCGACGATGGCCAGCTTCACGCGAACGTCTCCGGATCGAGCTGCGAGAAGAAAGCGCCGTGCAGCGCCTCGACGGCCGGCCGCAGATCGCTTTCGCGCACGACGAAGCTGACGTTGCGCAGCGAAGCGCCCTGCGAAATCATGCGCACGTTGATGTGCTCCACGGCCTTGAAAATCCGGCCCGCCACTCCGGGAGTATAGCGGATATTGTCGCCCACCACGCAGATCACCGCTTGGTTGTTTTCGTGGCTGACCTGGGCAAACTGGCGCAGTTCGCGGGTGATGTCGGCGAGGCGCTCGGTCGAGTCGATGGTGAGCGAGACGCTGACTTCGGACGTGGTCACCATGTCGACCGGCGTCTCGTAACGGTCGAAGACCTCGAAGATTTTGTGCAGGAAGCCGTGGGCCATGAGCATGCGGGTGGAGGAGACGTCGACCACGGTCAGGTTCTTCTTGCAGGCGATGGATTTCGCAAGGTTGGACGTGGGCGGGGCGTGGGAAACGATCTTGGTGCCCTCGCAGTCGGGCTTGCGCGAATTGAGGATGAAGACCGGAATGTTCTTGTCCATGGCCGGCAGCAGCGTGCTGGGGTGCAGAACCTTGGC
>DASQHK010000035.1:0-3306 GCA_035632135.1 Bryobacterales bacterium | reverse complement strand
CAGATCCTTGGGAGTTTGCGCAGCGCTGCTGTGCGCTGTGCTTTGTTGCGCCGAACTCGAGGCGCAGATCAACACGGCGACGCTGCTGGGCACGGTCAAAGACGCCACGGGCGCGGTCGTGCCGGGCGCGACCGTCACGGCAAAAAATCTGGGAACGGGCAGCGTTCGCGCGGTCGAAACCGGCGTGACGGGCGACTACGTGATGCCGAGTCTCGCCGTGGGCCACTATTCGCTGAGCGTCAGCCGGGAGGGGTTCAAGACTTTCACCGTGGGCGACGTCGAGCTGCAAGTGGCGCAGAAGGCGCAGGTGAACGCCGTGCTGGAGGTCGGCTCGCCGACCGAGCAGGTGACGGTAACGGCGGAGGCGCCGCTGCTGGCCTCGACCACATCGTCGGTGGGCCAGGTGGTGGATACGCGGGCAGTGGAGCGCATGCCGCTCAACGGGCGCAGCTTCTGGCAGCTCGCGGAGCTGACGCCGGGCGCTTCTTACATCCCCGGAGGCCAGAACACGCGCACGGGCGGAGCCTCCATTCGGGCCAGGTCGGTGAATGTCTCGGTCAACGGGGGCAGCGCCATCTGGACCGGCTGGTCGCTCGACGGCACCAACATCACCGAGTTCGAGCTAGGCGGCACGCTCATCTCGCCCAACGTCGACGCCTTGCAGGAGTTCAAGGTGGAAGGGGCCAACATGCCCGCCGAATACGGGCACACGCCGACCATGGTCAACGCCACGCTCAAGAGCGGCACCAACGAGTTTCACGGCGATGTTTTCGAGTTTCTGCGAAACGACAAGCTGGACGCGCGGAACTTCTTTTTCCGGCCGGCGCCGGGCACCAACCAGACCAAGGACCTGCTGAAGCGGAATCAATACGGCGGCACGCTGGGCGGCCCCATCAAGCGCGACCGCACGTTTTTCTTCGCCGACTATGAGGGAACGCGCCTGCGGCAGGGGCTGGTTTCGAACAGCGTGGTTCCCAGCGCGGCCATGCGCAGCGGCGACTTCAGCGAGCTGAAGAGCCCCATTCTCGATCCGCTGACCGGGCAGGCGTTCCCCGGCAACCGGATTCCCGCCGCCCGGATTTCGCCGCAGGCGAAGTTCTTCCTGCCGTACATGCCGGACGCGAGCTTTGTGCAGGGAACCACGGACCGGGCGATCGCGCTCACCAACCTGGCGCAGAACATTTCCAAGGCCGATATCAAGATCGACCAGCAGGTCAGCAACAACAACCGCCTGATGGGCCGCTATTCGATCGTCGATAACGACGAGGCGGACCCCAACCCCTACCCGGCCCTGGGAGCGTTTCCGCTGCACAGCCGGGCGCAGAACGCGACGCTGGCCTACACGCACATCTTCACCCCGCACTGGTTCAACGAGGCGCGGTTCGGCCACTACCGCAGCATCTTCCTGTTCGGGGGAGCGCTGGAGGGGACGAATTTCGATCAGAAGGCCGGCATTCAGGGCTTCGACAATCCCGTGGTGCCGAGCTTCCCGCGCATTACCATCTCTGGGTATTCCGAATACAGCGGCTCGCCGTTCGACCAGCGGCCGAAGTCCAACCGCATCCGCACCTGGCAATACACCGATACGGCCAGCTATTCGGGCGGCAAGCACGATATGAAGATGGGAGCGGAGTGGTACCACCAGACGCACGGCTTCTTCAACGGGTCAAACGCGGTCGGGACGTTCAATTTTGTGGGCACGTACACGGGCAACGGCTTCGGCGACTTCCTGCTGGGGGTTCCCGACAACGCCAGCCGGGACAGCTACAAGCCGCTCAATGGAAACTGGGACAACTTCAAATCCTTCTACTTCCAGGACAACTATCGCGCCACGCAGAACCTGACGCTGAACCTGGGGCTGCGCTGGGAGATCAATCCGTTTTACAACGGCATCCGGGGGCAAGTGACCGGGTTTGATTTTCAGAAGGGGAAGGTCGTGGTGCCGACAAATTGGGATCCGACGGCGCAGCTTGCCTCGCAGCAATTGCTGCCGCTGTTCAAAGATCGCGTGCTGTTTTCGAGCGACCTGGGGCTGCCGGAGTCCATCCGCAGCTCGGATCATCGCGATTGGGGCCCGCGCATCGGTTTCGCGTGGCGGCCGTTCGGCAGCGGCTGGGTGGTGCGGTCCGGTTACGGCATCTTCTACGCGTTTCCGGACACCAACCTGGTGGACAACACCGTGGCCATCGTGCCCTTCGTGGCCTCGCAGTCGGTGTTCAACGACCGGCCTCCGGCGGCGCCCACGCGCACGTGGGGTGACTTCTTCCAGGGAGCGGGGCTGGCCAACGCCAATCCAAATCCCGGGCAGCCCTGCGCCTTCGGCTTCGTGGCTAATTCCTGCGATACGCCTTCCGGAACGACCGGCCTGCTCTCAGCGCGGAGCACTTACACGCAACAATGGAATTTTTCCGTGCAGCACGAGATCGGGCGCAACATCGCCATGGATGTGGCCTACGTGGGCAACCAGACCACGCGCTTGCAACAGTCGGTGCCGCGCAACGATCCCGCGCCCGGGCCCGGCGCCATCCAGCCGCGGCGTCCCCTGCCGCAGTGGAGCAGCCTGACCGTGGAGGAGTGGGTGGGCAAGGCGAACTACAACGCTTTGCAGGCCAAGCTCGAAGACCGCAACTGGCACGGGCTGTCGCTGCTGGCTTCTTACTCCTATTCGAAGTGTATCGACACGGGAACGAGCGAAGGCGCGGTGACCACGCTGCTGTTGCCGTTCAACCGGGCGGTGTGCGATTTCGATTTCACCAACAGCCTGGTGTTCAGCTACGACTACGGGCTGCCGCTGGGAAAGGGCAAGCAGCTTCTCAGCGACCTTCCCGGCTGGGCCAACCAGGTTTTGGGGGGATGGGAGCTGGCAGGTATTACCACTTTGCAGTCAGGTTTGCCTTTCACGCCGACCATCAGCGGCGACCGGGCCAACACGGGCGTGGGCGGTCAGCGGCCGGACGTGATCGGAACGCCATCGTTGCCGAGCGACCCATCTTGCTGGTTTTACGCCTCGGCCAACCCGGCCTGCGCGGCGCTCGCGCCCAGCGCTTCCAACGCCTTTGTGCTGCCGCCGGCGCAGCTTCGCTATGGAACCGGCGGGCGCAACATCGTGCGCGCCGACGGGCTGAAGCAATTCGACTTCACGCTGCTGAAAAACTTTCCCATCACGGAAGCCAAGAGCGTCGAGTTCCGGTCGGAGTTCTTCAACATCTTCAACCACCCGACGTTCGCCTCTCCCGCGAGCGCCATCAACGTCTCGTCGGTAGGCCAGGTAAGCTCGACGCTCAACGCGGCGCGGGTGATTCAGTT
>DASQHK010000034.1:0-6560 GCA_035632135.1 Bryobacterales bacterium | reverse complement strand
CGCAATAGCGGCCGGCGGTGGCGGTGACGACGTTGTTGGCGCTCACATTCTGGGAGTCGTTCAAGGCCACCTGCTGCATGACCGTGAACTGCCCGGAGGTAACGTTGCTCTGGGAGCCGTAGAACGCCCCGGTGCCGGCGGCGTTGGACAGTGTGACGGCATCGTAGAAGATGCGGGCGAAATCGCTCGCCCCGAACATCATCATCCCCAGCAGGATGGCCGAGACAGCCAGTTCCACCGAGCTGATGCCTTTGCGTTTGTTTCGATTTTGCAACCGATTCTTTCGCATCTTTGTGCCTCCAAGATCGATCTGCGTTTCTCTTCCAAGCTCACTCCACCAACGACGCGACCCGCGTTGGTATCATGAAGGCCAGAAGCACCGGGAACAGCAGGGCCGTCATCATCAGGATCTGACCCCGACGACCGCAAGTCCATCTGCTGAGCCGGAGACGGTTTCGCGGACGTTTCGATACCATCGCAGCCTTCATGAAAAGCCTCTCTCTCCACCTGCCAGATAGTCTTCTAGCCCAGCATCTCTTATGTAGCCCGACTACGAAGCCGAAGTCCATAGAACGATAGTTTGGGTTCGGGGGCCAGTCGTGCTAAGACCCGTTGGCCGGCGGCCGTACCACGCTCTCGGGGTTTCGTCGTACCACCTCGGCGGTATTACTGAGGCAGAGGACCGGAGATCACCTTACTCAAAGCCCGCAAGAGGGTGAGATTGCTGGTTCCCTGTCGGTAATTTGGGGCCGGGCGGGCCGGGTGCGCGCTGACACACAGCGCCGCCAGGGCTCGGGGGTCCACCTTATTCCAGCCAGGGAACACCGAGCGGACCGAGCAGAAGCGCTCCGGTGTCAGGCGCCCAACATCTCCAGGTAGCGGGTCACGGCCACGATGCCGTTGAAGAAATTGGGGAGGTGGAGCTTTTCGTTGGGGGCGTGGAGATTGTCGTCGGGCAGGCCGAAGCCCATCATCACGCTGGGAATGCCGGCGTACTGGTCGAACTGGCCGACGATGGGAATGGAGCCGCCGGAGCGGATGTAAACGGTTTCTTTGCCGAAGACCTCGGTCATGGCGGCGGCGGCGGTCTGGAGGAAGCGGTTGCCGGTCGAGACGAGCGACGGGCCGGCGGAGCTGAGCAGGGTGACCTTGGAGCGGGTGCCGCGCGGCGTCAACTGGCCGACGGCGCGGCAGAAACGATCGTAGGTATCAGCAGGTTCCATGTCGGCCACCAGCCGCATGCTGATCTTGGCGGTGGCGCGGGCGGGGATGACCGTCTTGCCGCCTTCGCCGGTGAAGCCGCCGCGGATGCCGTGCACTTCGAGGGTGGGCCGCGCCCAGGTGCGCTCGAAGACGTCGAAGCCCGGCTCGCCGGTGAGATCGGAGACGCCGACTTCTTTTTCGCGGTACTGCTTCTCGTCGAACGGCAGCCGCGCCCACGCTTCCTTTTCGGCGGCGGTTGGCGGGCGCACGCGATCGTAGAAGCCGGGGATGCGAATCTTGCCATCCGCGCCCTTTAGACCGGTGATGATCTCGGCAATGGCCTGCAGAGGGTTGGGGGCCACGCCGCCGTAAACGCCGGAGTGCAGGTCATGGTCCGCTGCGGTCACCTCGACCTCGGTGTAGACGATACCGCGCAGGCCGATGCAGAGCGTGGGCAGGCCGGGGGCGAACATCTCGGTATCACAAATGACTACGGCGTCGGCGCCAATCGCGCGGCCCTTCTGGCGGATGTAACTCTCGATGTGTTGGCCGCTCACCTCCTCTTCGCCCTCGATCAGAAACCGGACGTTGACCGGCAGCGCGCCACGCGCGCGGAGCAGGCCAGCCACGGCCTGGATGAGGATGTAGGTCTGGCCCTTGTCGTCGGAGGCGCCGCGGGCGAAGATGTCGTCGCCACGGATGGCCGGCTCGAAGGGCGGCGATTTCCATTCCTCCAGCGGGTCGGGCGGCTGCACGTCATAGTGGCCGTAGAGCAGCAGGGTCGGCTTGCCGGGGGCCTTCAGCCAGTGGCCGTAAACCAGAGGGTTGCCTTCGCCCTCGATCAGGCGGACGTCTTCGAGGCCGGCCTGCTTGAGTTCGGCGGCCACAAACGCAGCGGCGCGGCGGATGTCGGCCTGGTGCTCGGGCAGAGTGCTGATGCTCGGAATGCGCAGGAACCGCTTGAGGCCTTCGAGCAACGCTTCGCGGTTGAGGGCGGGGGTTGCCATAGACAGGGACAAGATAGCACGATTAGAGAATGACTACGGACCTGACCCTCGAGGCGATCCAAGCAGCCCGGCAGCGCCTCGCACCCTATTTGCAGCCGACGCCGCTCGTGTTCTCGGCGGCCCTGACGCGCGCCGCCGGGCGCAAGGTGTGGCTGAAGCTCGAGACGCAGCAGCCGACCGGTTCCTTCAAGGTCCGGCCGGCGCTCAACGGCGCGCTGGTGCACATCGCCGAAGCGCGCCGCGCCGGCGTGATCGCCTCCTCGAGTGGCAACTTTGCGCAGGCGGTGGCTTATGGCGCGCGCGAGCTGGCGCTCGACGCCACCATCGTCATGATGGCTAACTCTTCGCCCTACAAGATGGCGGCGACCGAAGCGCTGGGGGCCAAGATCGTGCTGTGTGGCAACACGTTTGAGGAGCGCTGGGAAACCACCTACCGGCTCCAGCGCGAGACCGGGCGGATCCTGCTGCATCCCTACGACTCGCCGGAGACGCTGGCCGGCGATGCGACGCTCGGCCTGGAGCTGCTGGAACAATTGCCCGGCACGTTCACGGTGGCCGTGCCGGTGAGCGGAGGGGGGCTGATATCGGGCGTGGCCACGGCGGTGAAGCTGGGGCGTCCGGGCTGCGCGGTGATTGGCGTGCAGCCGGAGGCCAATGGAGCGTTTGCCCGCTCGCTCCAGGCCGGGCATCGCGTCAACGTGGGTCCCGTTCACACCATCGCCGACGCGCTGGTGGCTTCCAGTCCCGGCGAGCACACCTTTGAGATCGTCCGCGAAAAAGTGGACGCCGTGGTGCTGGTGAGCGAAGAAGAGATCGCGGAGGGCGTGCGGCAACTGGCGTGGAAACAGAAACTGATCGCGGAGCCAGGCGGGGCAGTGGCCGTATCGGCGCTTGTGGCGGGCAGGATTCCCGCCGCAGTTGAGAACGTGGTGTGCGTGGTCAGCGGGGGCAACGTGCTGCCGGCCACGCTGCTCAAGCTGCTGGAAGAACGCCTTGGAAGCTGAGCGGCTCCTCCTCGAGGTAGCAGTCCCGGATCTCGATGAGCTGGAGTTCCGGCAGATCGAGGAACAGATCGACGAGGTGCGGATCAAACTGGGTTCCGCGGTAGCGCCGCAGCTCGCCGCGCGCGACATCGAAGCCGCGGGCCGGGCGGTAGGAACGGTTACAGGTGATGGCGTCGACCGTATCGACAATGCTGAACAGGCGCGCTCCAATCGGGATCTCCTCGCCGCGCAGGCCGCGCGGGTAGCCGGCGCCGTCGTAGTGCTCGTGATGGGAATAGACGACGCGGGAGGCCTCTTCCATTTCCGGCCACGCGGCGAGCAATTGATAGCCGACGCGGGGATGGGTGCGCATGACCTCCCATTCCTTTTCGTTGAGCGGCCCCGGCTTCAGGAGCACGTTGCGAGGGATGGCCACTTTGCCGATGTCGTGCAGCAGCGCTCCCAGCCGCAGGTCGGATAATTGCGCGGGGGAGAGCCCATAGCGCTCGCCGAGCAGCGTGGCGTAAGCAGCCACGCGCATGGAATGTTGCAGCGTCTCGTAGCGCTTGATCCCGAGAGTCTGAAACAACGCCAAAGCCTGGTCGGGCGCGCGCTCTGGAGCGCCGGCGTGGTTATGGTCTTTCCCCGACCGGCACTGCGTCAGGAAACCGGCCAGGGCGGCCTCGATCGCGGCCTGCTCCGGCCGCGCACCGGGGCGCACGTGTTTGGCCACCAGGGACAGAACTTCGGCCGGCTTGGCGGGCTTGAACAGGTAGTCGGTGGCGCCGGACTTCACCGCTTCGAGGGCCGTGGCCAGCTCATAAACGCCGGAAATCAGGATCACCGGCAGGCCCGGCGACAGAGCACGCACCCGGCGCAGCACCTCCAGCCCGTCCACTTCCGGCATGCGGATGTCGGTCATCACCAGATCGGGAGGAGCGGCAGTCTCGGCAAGATAGGCCAAGGCGGCCAGGCTCTGCTGAAAACACTTACATTCGTACCCCTCCAGGCTCAACACCTCGGAGAGGTAGTGGCCGATGCTTTCTTCGTCATCGATCACTACAACACTTCCGGCAGAAGCAGGCATCGTTATTCATATCGGCGGGCGCCTCGGGTTTCTTAAGGTGTTTCCACCCGGAGCGGCCTTACGCCTCTGCTGCTACGGCTGGTGTATATTGGAGTTTCATTCCTCACCTGGAGTTCTCGATGAAAAAGGACAAGTCCTACCGGCCGCCCAAGGAGTTTTCGCGGAAGGCTTACGTGCGGAGCCTGGCGGCTTACAAGAAGCTGTACCAGCAAGCGATGGACACCCCGGAAGAGTTTTGGGGCGCCCAGGCGGAGCGCGAGATCCACTGGTTTCAAAAATGGAGTCACGTCTTCGAGTGGAATCCGCCCTTCGCGAAGTGGTTCATCGGCGCCAAGACGAACCTGGCCTACAACTGTCTGGATCGTCACCTTTCCGCGTGGCGGAAAAACAAGACGGCCATCCTGTGGGAAGCCGAGTCGGGCGAGCAGCAGGCGCTGAGCTATCAGGAGCTGCACCGCCGCGTGTGCCGCTTCGCCAACGTGCTGAAGGGCCTGGGTCTGAAGGCGGGCGACAACTGCATCATCTACATGCCGATGATCGTCGAGCTGCCGATCGCGATGCTGGCCTGCGCCCGCCTAGGTATTACGCATAGTGTGGTGTTCGGCGGCTTCTCGGCGGAGGCGCTCAAGACGCGCATCCAGGACCTGGAAACCAGGCTCGTCATCACCGCCGACGGCGGCTGGCGACGCGGCCGCCTCATTCCGCTCAAAGCCACCACGGACGAGGCCCTGGCGGAGTGCCCCACGGTCAAAGACGTGCTCGTGGTGCGGCGCACGGGCGGCGAGATCAGCATGATCACCGGCCGCGATCACTGGCTGCACGATCTGGACCAGAGCGTTTCGGAGGTCTGCGAAGCCGAGCCGCTCGACGCCGAGCATCCGCTCTACGTTCTCTACACTTCCGGCACCACCGGCAAGCCGAAAGGCATCGTCCACACTACCGGCGGCTACATGGTGGAGCTGGCCGCCAGCATGAAGTGGGTGTTCGACCTGCGCGACGAGGATACCTACTGGTGCGCGGCCGACATCGGCTGGGTCACCGGCCACAGTTACATCGTCTACGGGCCGCTGATGGAAGGGGCTACCACGGTGATCTACGAGGGCGCGCCCGATTACCCGCAGCCCGACCGCGTGTGGCGCATCATTGAGAAGTACAGAATCAACATTCTCTACACGTCGCCGACCGCGATCCGCTCTTTTATTCGCCACGGCGAGCAATGGCCGCGGCAGCACGATCTTTCGAGCCTGCGGCTGCTGGGCTCGGTGGGCGAGCCGATCAACCCGGCGGCGTGGGAATGGTATTACAAAGTGATAGGCGGCGAGCGCTGCCCCATCGTGGACACCTGGTGGCAGACCGAAACGGGCAGCATCATGATCTCGCCGATGCCCGGCGCCACGCCCGCCAAGCCCGGCTCGGCGACGCTCCCGCTGCCGGGCGTGATGGCCGACGTGGTCGATCTGGAGGGCAAGTCCGTCGAGCAGGGCAGGGAAGGCTTCCTGATCATTCGCCGGCCGTGGCCCTCCATGTTCCGCACGCTCTACCGCGATCCACAGCGCTACGAGGAGCAGTACTGGAAACGTATTCCGGGCAACTACCTCACCGGCGACGCGGCCCGCAAGGATAAGAACGGCTACTTCTGGGTTCTGGGACGGGTCGATGACGTGATGAACGTCAGCGGCCATCGGTTGAGCACGATGGAGCTGGAGTCGGCGCTGGTGCGGCACCCGGCGGTGGCGGAGGCCGCCGTGGTCGCCCGGCCGCACGAAATCACCGGCCAGGCGGTGGTGGCTTTCGTCACCCTCAAGCAGTCGGGCAAAGACGGCAAGGACCACAACGAGCTGGTGGACGAGCTGCGGAAATGGGTAGCCCACGAGATCGGCAGCTTCGCCCGGCCGGAGCAGATCCGCTTCGTCGATGCGCTCCCCAAGACCCGCAGCGGCAAAATCATGCGCCGCCTGCTGCGCGAGATCGTCACCACGGACAAGGTGGCCGGCGACATCACCACGCTGGAAGACTTGTCGGTGATTTCGAAGCTCGCCAGCCAGCAGGAAGAGGAGTAGGGGGCCGGGCTCAACGCTCGCCGCACTGCCGCAGGATCTCCCTGAGCAGGGCTTCAGAAAACCGATAGTTTGCGTGGCGGAGCTGGTCCAGGACGGGCTTTACCTGCGAGACCGCCCCAGAACGCTTGGCCCGGATCAGGAATCCTCCCGTTCCGATGACCGCGATGCCGAGTCTCCTTGCCGCCCGGCGGGCGTATTTCTCGTCCAGCAGGACAGGAAC
>DASQHK010000033.1:0-8041 GCA_035632135.1 Bryobacterales bacterium | reverse complement strand
CGTCCGAGCGGCGTGGCGCCCGACGCCGGCGGCACGCCCCGCTTCGTTCCCGGCGGCGGCGTCCACCGCGCGTCGCCCACCTCCGGCAGGTTCAGTGCGTAGACCAGCTCGCGCTCCGGCATCGTCACGTGCACCGTTCCCGCCTGGCCGGCGAAAAACCGCAGCCGGTCTGCCACCAGCGTGAACGGCAGCTCGCGCCCTTGCGCCGATCGCACGTGCACCTGCTCCGGGCGCGTTCCAGCGGGCGCATCGGCCTCGATCACGCCCGGCGGTCCGGCGGTCACTTCCGACGCCCGGAACAGATCGGGCGACACCCATCGCACCAGGTTGGCAAACAGCAGCGGGATCACGAGATGATTCTCCGCGCCCTCTTCGAGCGGATGGAACCCGAACACGATTTTCTTGAACCCCCCGCTCTGGGACGCCACCAGCACCGGCCCGTCGTCCGATTCGGCGACTGCCGCCTCCGGCGAGGGAGCCTCCAGAATAGCCGTCTTGTTCACTTGCAGGTCACGGTTGTGCAGCCCCGCGGTGATCGGATGCGCCGGGTTCCACCGGCGCACGTGAATCTTCGCCTGGGCCGCAGCTGGCGCGGGCGCGATCCACACCGCATCGGCGCGGGGCGGGGCTGGGGGATTGAATCCGTCGAGGATGACGAGCCGCCCCGCCGGCCCGCTCGCCGTGTACTCCGCCGGCCGGTGAAATTCCGGATCGAGAAACAGGCTCGCCGTGAGCAGCGGCCGCCACAGCCCGGGCTTGGCGGTGAACACCTGGATTTTGAGCGGCGTCAATTTCGGCAGCTCGATGGCGGCGTGGTTGTCGGCGCGATAGTCGTCGCGCGAGTCCAGAAACGCCTCGAGCGTTCCGGCGTCCTTGGCGCGAAACTGAAACCGCGCTTCCGCCCCCGCTTCCGGGCCCAGCGCCAGGGTCTTGGAGGCGATGCGCGCGCCGCCGAACGCCAGCGTCAGCGGCAGCCGGCGCTCCGCAGCGCCGTAGTTGTGCGCTCCGACCTCGATCTCCCACAGCGATGGGTCGGCCGCCATCCGCCGCGCTGCCAGCTTGCGGAGGCCGCAGTTATTCGGCTCGCCTCCGGCCAGAATGGCGCGTACTCCAAACATGTCGGCCGCGGCCGCCTTCTCGAGATCGGCGCGCGGCATGCGGCCGCTGCCGATGATCACGATCTCGCCCGGATGCTCCGACGCCAGCCGCTGCGAGCTGCGGGCGTAGGCCAGCGCCGCCGGCAGGTTCAGCGCCGTCGAGCCCGCCCGCGAGGCCCGGATCGCGGCTTCGAGCTGCCGCCGGTCGCTGGTGAAGGGCGTGATGGGCGTGGCTAGCTGATCGGCCCGCACCAGCATCACCCGGTCCTGCGGCGGGGCCGCCCGCAAGTATTCGAGCGCCCGCCGCTCGGCGAGCTGCAGCAGCGTCGTCCGGCCGCTGCCGGAGGCCGCGGCGGCGGGGGCCGACGAGTTCATCCACGCCGACGTCTCCAGGATCAGAACGTGGTCGCTCGAGCGCCGGGCCCGATGGCCCAGCTCCAGCTCGGCAATGGCCAGCAGCAGCAGCGCGAGCGAAATCAGTTGCAGCAGCAGCGACCACGGCTGCCGGATCTTCTTGCGCCGCGTGAATACGGGCGCCTGGCTCACCTGCCGGAAGAACCGGAGCGTCGAAACAATCTGCCGCCGGTGCGATCGGTCGTACAAATACAGAGCGACCACCGCCGCGCAGACCGGCAGCAACACCGCCAGGAACTGGCCGAGGGTGAGGTTCAGCAGGGCCATCGCTTCACTTCAAACCAATGCCGCTCGAAGCCACCAGCGGGCCGAAAACGGCGTCCTCGACGGGCGTCTCGGTCGAGAGCGGCACGTACCGGCCGCGGTTGCGCAGCGCCAGGTGCTGCAGGCTGCGGCAAAACTCATCGTAGGCCTCGGCGTGACGCTCCGCCGCCCGCGCGTCCAGATCGATGCGCCGCGTCTCGCCCGATTCGGCGTCCACCAGCTCCAGCTCCCCGCGCCAGGGCGGCATCCGGTCGGCCGGCCCCGCCACATGCACCAGCAGCAGTTCGTGCCCGAAATCCGCCAGGTGCTGGATGGGCGTCTCGCAGCCGCCCTCATCCAGAAAATCGGAGAGAATCACGGTCAGCCCGCGCGAGGAGTGCGTGGAGATGAACTGCCGCGCTACGGCGTGGAAGTCCGAGCGCCCGCCGGTTTCGAGGCCCGCCAGGAATTGCATCGCCGGCGCGAAGCGGTGCCGCCCTCCCTGCGCCGGATAGTCCTGCGCGAGCGTGCTTGAGAACGGCTGCAGCACGATCGTATCGAGCCGCACCAGCCCGATGTAGCAGAGCATGGCTGCCAGCCGGCAGGCGTAAGCAAACTTTGGCTCGCCCGGACTGGCTCCCTCCGCGCCGCACGCCATCGACTCGCTCGCGTCCAGGAAAATGCGCACCGGCACGCGCGGCTCGATCTGGAACATTTTCAGAAACAGCCGCTCCAGCCGCATGTAGGCGCGCCAGTTGACGCTGCGCAGATCGTCGCCCTGGTGGAACTGGCGGTGGTCGAGAAACTCCTGGCCCGCCCCCGGAAAATGGGAGGCATTGTGCCCCCCGAACACGCCGGTGAAAGACCGCTGCCAGCGCAGGGCCAGACGCTCCAGCTTCTCGAGCATCTGGCGATCGATCAGCGGACTCGGAGCCTTCATGATCCTAATGTACCAGCCGTGCCGTCCGATGGAGTGCGCGCCTCAAAGGCGCGGAAACACACTTCCGGCCGCCCGGCGCGGCCGGCCGCAACGGCGCCCGCCGGTATCGAGCGTCAGCTCGCCACGCTCGCTGCCGGAATGGCGGAGAGGATTTCCGTGAGTAAACTGTCGGTCGTTTTGCCTTCGGCGTGGGCGTCGAAGTTCAGGATGATGCGGTGGCGCATGCACGGCAAGGCCAGTTCCCGCAGGTCGTCGAGGCTCACGTTCCACCGGCCGCGCATCAGCGCCATCACCCGCGCGCTCTGCACCAGCGCCTGCGCCCCGCGCGGCGAGCTGCCGTAGCGGATGTACTTGGTCGCGGACGGGTGCGCCTCGGCTTGCTCCGGCTGCGTGGCCAGCACCAGGTGCGTGGCGAAATCGCGCACGTGCTGCGCCACCAGCACATCGCGCGCCGTCCGCCGGATCGCCAGAATCTCGTCCCGATCCACCACCCGGTCGATCTGCGGCTGCGTGGCCGCCATCGTCCGCTCCACGATGATGTCCAGCTCCGCCCGGCTCGGATAGCCCACCAGGATCTTCATCAGGAAGCGGTCCAGTTGCGCTTCCGGCAGCGGGTAGGTGCCTTCCATCTCCAGAGGATTCTGGGTGGCCATCACCAGAAACGGCTCTTCCAGCTCGTGCGACACCGTCCCGCTCGTCACCGTGCGCTCCTGCATGGCTTCGAGCAGCGCTGACTGCGTCTTGGGCGTGGCCCGGTTGATCTCGTCGGCCAGCACCAGGTGAGAGAAAATCGGCCCCCGCTGGAACCGCAGGCTCTTCATGCCCCGGTCGTCGGTCTCCATGATCATGCTGCCCACAATGTCGGCGGGCATCAGGTCGGGCGTGAACTGGATGCGCGAGTAGCGCAGTTGCAGGGCGCGGCCCAGGGTCCGCAGCAGCGTGGTCTTTCCCAGCCCCGGCACGCCTTCCAGTAATACATGGCCGCCGGCCAGCAGCGCGATCAGCACCCCGTCGACCACCTCCTGGTGGCCGACGATGACCTTGCCGATCTCCTGGCGCACCTGGTCGATCTGGTGGGTGACTTGTTCCAGTGATTGATCAGAGGGCACGGCGGTTCTCGCTCCAGGCCCGCGACGGCCACGCTGCCCCGGCGCGCAGCACGGCCCCGCAGGCGGCCGCTGCCGCCTGCATGCATGGGTTACTTATTGGGCGGGGCATTATTCTCTTGGCGGAGCTTACTAAAGTATTCTTTGATGTAGGCCTGATAGGCCAGAGGAATCTCGTCCCGGCTTACTTCGCCGCCCGCATCGCTGTGGCGCGCCTGCTTGTCGGCCTGCGGCGTGCGCAGCGTCTGCTTGCCCGCCTGCGCCTCCACCGTCACTTCACCGGATACGTTGGCCGCGCGCCGCCCGTAAAGCTCGCTCAGCTTTCCCATGGCCTCCTGCTGCCGCGCCTCCCCGAGCTGCTTGTCGCCTTCCTGCCGGCCCGCCCCGCTGCCGGCCTGGCCCCGCGCGCTCTGGTCGGAGGTCTTCCCGCCGGCCTTGCTGCCCGAGTTCTGGGCGGCCATGTCTTGCGAATTGGTATCGGCGCCCTCGCCGGAGGCTTGTTTCCCGCCCGGCTTCGGCTGGCCCCCGCCGCTTTGTCCGTCGCCGTCGCCTTCTTTCTGGTCCGACCCGTCGCTCGCGTTACCGTTGGCCGCCTGCTGCTGCTGGCCCAGCCCGGGCGACTTCTGGCCCAGCCGCGACAGCATGTTGCCCATCGCATCCTTCAGTTTCGCCAGCAGGCTGTTCGAGGACTCCCGCGACCCCGCGCTGTTCCCATCCTGGTTCTTGCTGGGATCCTGGCCCGGCTTGCCTTCGGCCTTCGCCAGCCCGGACTTCGCGTCGCGCTCCAGCATGTCTTCGTAAGACTGAATCGGATCATCCCCGGCGTTGGCCGCCATCGGATCGCCCGGCGGATCGCCGTTCTGCGCGCCCTCGTTGTTGCCGGTGGCGTTCTGATCCTGCCCCGCCTTCTCGCCCTTCGCCGCTTTTTCCGGCGTCCCCTCGTCGGTGGGAACGGAAATTTCCTGCGCCTGCCGCCCGTTCTGCTGGCTGCCCGGCGTGTTGCTCTCGAGGGCCTGCGCCTGGTTCTGCTCCTGCGGCAACGGCCGCCCCTGTTCGTTCCCCTTCTCCCGCCGCTGCTGCTGCGCCAGCTCCGGCCCGCGCATCGCCTGCACGATCAGCGCCGGCAGCGGATGGTCCAGCCGCAGCGGCTTTTCGAGGAAATACCGCAGCGCGCACAGCGCCGAGGCCACCAGAAACACCGAAGCGAGCCCGTACAGAGAGCGGGGCAGCGTAAACGGAAACGCCGCCTCCAGGTCGATCCGTCCGGCCAGGCGCGCCGCGGCACGGCGCTGCTCGGACACCGCCGGCGCCTCCGACTCCAGATAGTAGATGGCGGTTGAGATCTGGTCGCTGGTGGCCAGGCGCGCGTCGAGCACCTGCGCGACGCGGTAAAGATCGGGACGCTTCCTCCACAGCCGCCAGGCAGCAGCCCCGGCTCCGCCCAGCACAAAGAGCAACAGCAGCGGCCAGGCGAACCAGTCGCGCCCCACCAGCAGGAACAGCGTCGGCCCAAGCAGCGCAATGGTGGCGGCCAGTCCGGCTTCCCACAGCGCCCGGTTCACCACCACGCGCCGCTGCGCGCGCCTGACGGCGGTCGTCAGCAGATTGCGTTCCTCGGCCTGTTGCGTCACGCCGCGATTGCTCCTTAACTCATTATAACGGCTTCGACAAGCCGCAGCCGTAGAGCCAGCCGCCCAGTCTGCCAAAAACTCTTGCGATGTTACACATTTCAAAGGAAGCCCGCAAGCCCCAAAACATTTTTGGAAATCGTGATTTAGACTTAGGCGGTCTTGGGCTCATCGGGATCGGGCCGGCCGGGGCGCCCTCACCGCGATCCGCCGCCCGCCGCACGCTCCTGTGCGGGCGCCGCCTCGCTCCGCACTGTCTTCATGCCTTCGTTTCCCGAGGACCGCAGCCACGCCTCCCGGATCGCCTTTTCCTCTACACTCGCGTCGGGCATCACCTGGATCCGGTACTCGGTCCGCTGGACGAAGTCCGGCACAGCCGTGAGGCTCAGCTTCCGGCCCGCGCGCTCGACCTCGAGCGTCACCCGATCGCCGGGCTGCCGCACCGGCGCTTCCAGTTCTTCCTCGACCCACCGCCCCACCGGCCGGTGATTCAGGGCCAGCAGCCGGTCGCCCAGGTCGATCCCCGCCCGCTCGCCGGCGCTGCCGGGAGCGACTCCCGTCACCACCACGCCAGACCCCCGCAAGCGCCGCACGTCCACGCCCAGCTCGGGTCTGGAGGTGACCGATGCCGCCAGGCGCAGGCCGGCGTAGCCGAGGTACCGGTTCCAGTCGATCGGCGCCGGCCGCCGGATCACCGCGTCGAAGAATTCCTTGAGATCGCGCCCCGCCGCCTCGCTCGCCAGCCGCTCGATGGCCGCTGTGTCTTCAAAATACCTGCCCTGCCGGGCGTAGGCGCTGTTCAGCCCCCGCATCACATCATCCAGGCTGCGCCGGTTCCCCGACGCGTGCCGGATAGCCAGATCCAGCAGGTAGCCCGCCAGCTCGCCCTTCAAGTAGTAGGAAATGCTGCGCGCCGGCCGCCCGTAATACGGGTAGCGCTCGAGCCACGCGGCGATCGACGACTCCTCGGCCGATTGCGCCAGCCGCGCCGGCATCCGCTCGTAGCGCGTGATTTGGCTCTGCAGCCGGCTCAAGAACTCCCCGGGCTCCTCCAGCCCCGCCTGGAGCTGAATGTAGTTGCCATAGGCAGAGGTCACCCCTTCGCTGAACCACAGCGACGGCGTAACGTTCTCGCGCGTGTAGTCGATCGGCTCGAGCGACCGCGGCCGGATGCGTTTCACGTTCCACAGGTGAAAGAACTCGTGCGCCGTTACGCCGGAGAGGTCGCAGTCGCGGCACTGCGCCGGAGCGTCGATGGCCGCCGAGTTGGCGTGCTCCATGCCTCCGCCGCCGCCCTTGCGGAAATGGTAGATGAACGCGTAGTCCGAGAAGGGCTTGTCCTGCATGATCGCGATCGCCGCCGCCGCCACGCGACGCGCCGTGTCTTCCATGCGCCCCAGGTCGTAGTCCTGCCGGTCGCCATCCACCACCAGGCGCAGCCGCTTTCCGGCCACGAAAAAATCGGCTTCGTCGAAGGCCGAAAGCTCCGCCGGCGCATCCACCAGCTCGTCGTAATTTTTCGCCTGAAACGCTCCGTCGCGCTCCGCCAGTTCCAGCGCAATGCGCCACCCGGCCGGCTTGTTCCGGAACGCGACGCTCATCGGCTCGCGCAGCCCGCCCGCCGGGTACAGCAAGATCTGCGCGAAGTTCAGAAACACGTGCCGCTCCGTCGCCGAGCAGCCGAACGGCCCCGGCTCGTCGGCAAAATACTCGTAGCGCAGGCGTACGCGCTCGCCCGGCGCCGCCTCCACGCGCCACACCGATGGCGAAATCATGCGGTGCGCCAGCCTCTCGCCGTTGCTCCCGGCCGCCTCGAAACGGCTCACATATTGCGCGAAGTCCCGGATCTGGTAGAGGGCATTCCACACCGGCATCTGGAAGTCGCAGTTCGCTGCGCGGCAGTCCGCCTCCACCGTTACGGCGAGGGTGTGCAACGCTGTCTTGGCGAGATCGATTTCGTAACGGGTTTCCGCAAAAGCGGCCGGCGACCCCAGCAGAAGGACAAGGAGAAGGCGGTGCATCCCGCTACTATCCTAGCGCACGGGCCCCGCTCGCGCCTCGCTAGGCCCGCTCGCGCCAGTAGTACTCCCCGCGCGCCGTGATCTCCGCCGGCCCCCGCAGCAGCGCCTCGCCGTCCGTCCATTCCAGGTCCAAGTCGCCGGCCGGCGTCATCACGCGCACCGGGCTTTCCGCTCGCCCCGATAGAATCGCGGCCACCGCGGCGCCCGTCGATCCCGTTCCCGAACTCAGCGTCGGCCCGGCCCCGCGCTCGTAGAAGCGCACCTCGATGCTGTGCCGGTCCACCACGCGGATGAACGACACGTTGGTGCGCCGCGGAAAATGCGGGTGCGCCTCAATCTCGCGGCCCAGCTCGATCCAGTCGAAGTTGAGATCATCCACCAGCAGCGCGCACTGCGGGTTCCCCACGTCCAGGATCGTCACCGGCCAGGTCCCGCGCGACGTCTCCAGCCGGTAGCCGATATTCTCCGGCGCATACACCGGCCGTCCCATGTGCATCTCGAGGCGAAAGCGGTTTCCTTCCCGCTCGAGCAGCCGCAACTGCTTCACGCCCGCCTGCGTCTCGATTTCGAGCTGCTCGGGCGCTTGCGCGTC
>DASQHK010000032.1:0-28743 GCA_035632135.1 Bryobacterales bacterium | reverse complement strand
AGGTGGATCGGCGCTGCGTACTGCGCGCAGGCAGTCAAGGCTTCCTCGGCGTCGCACGCCTCGAGTACGTTGTAACCATTCCTGCCCAGAATCTTGCGGGCCAGCGTCCGGACCGCTTCCTCGTCCTCTACAAGCAAGATCGTCTCTGACCCCTGGATCATGGCCACCGCTTCGGGCCTCGGCCAGACTGGCGCGACCGGCTCGCTGACGGCTGGAAGACAGACGGTAAATTTCGAGCCGCGCCCGAGATCGCTGGACACCATAATTTCGCCGCCGCTCTGTTTAACGATGCCATAGACGGTAGACAGTCCCAGGCCCGTTCCCTTGCCCTGCGGTTTCGTGGTGAAGAACGGCTCGAAGAGGTGGGACTGGGTTTCCGCGTCCATGCCGCTGCCGGTGTCGGTGACCATCAGCATGACCTGGCGGCCGTTGCCGAGATCGGCGTTGGCCGTCTCGATGGTCAGCCGGCCGCCTTCCGGCATGGCGTCACGGGCGTTGACAGCTAAGTTCAGAATGACCTGCTCCATCTGGCCAGGATCGGCCCGGACCGCTTCCAGATCGGGCGCCAGCACGGTTGACAACTCGATGTCCTCGCCGATCAAAGGCGCCAACATTCTGCCCATGCCTTCCACCAGCGCATTGAGGTCCAAGACCTCCAGTTGCAAGAGCTGTCTGCGGCTGAAGGCCAAGATCTGGCGCGTCAGTCCGGCGGCGCGCAGGGTGGCCTGCTGGATTTGTTCGACGGGGCCGCGGCGGGGGTCGGGCGGGTCCATGTCTTCCAGCAGCAGTTCGCTGTAACCCTCGATGGCGGTCAGCAGGTTGTTGAAATCGTGGGCCAAGCCGCCGGCCAGCCGGCCGATTGCCTCCATCTTTTGCGCCTGGCGGAACTGTTCCTCGAGCTGCTTGCGCTCGGTGACGTCCTCCGCGACCCCGGCGATGCGGTGGACCTCCCCGCGCTCGTCGAGGACGGGAGAAGCGCGAACCAATACCCAGCGAACCGTTCCGTCAGGGCGCATGATGCGGTGCTCGATGCGGTACTGCCGGCCGAGGTTGATCCGGCCTGCTTCGGCGACTCGCAAGCGATCGTCGGGATGGACAGCCTCCATCCAGGAACCCGGCGACTCATACAGACTCTCGATCGTGCGGCCCCAAATTGTCTCGTAGGCGGGGCTGACATAAAGCGTCCGGTTGCTCTTGACGTCGCGAATGTAAAAAACATCGCGCATGCTTTCGGCGATCTGGCCGAAGCGCTGCTCCGTGGAGCGCAACTCGGCCTCCGCCGCCCGGCGCTCGGTGATGTCTTCAATGGCCAGCAGCACGTCCATCCCGCCGCCCTGCGGATCAATTCCGCGGGCGCTGACCAGCAGGGTCTTGCGTCCTACGCGCGGGAACGCGTGCTCGACCTCGAAGTGCTGGAAACGGGTGCTGTTGACCAGGACATCGTCGAGCAGCGGCCGCAAGCCCGGAATGTTCCACTGGCCTTCGTCGAGATCGAGCAGGGCGCGGTTCTCAGCCTCGGGCGGCGACAGAGCGAAGGTCTTGTAAAAGGACTGGTTGGCCGCCTTCACGCGCAGGTCGCGATCGAGAACGATCACGGAGGTGGGCACGGTATCGACGATGGCGGTGGCGTAATCGCGGGATTCCTGGAGCTGCTCGAGGCTGCGCTTGAGATCGTCAATATCGACCAGGGCGATGACGGCGCCGTCGATCTTGTTTTCGACCGTGCGGTATGGGCGAATCCACATGGTGTGCCAGCGGCCCTGCCGGTCCTGCACGTCGAACTTCTGGATGCGGAGGGTCTGAATCACCTCCTGAATCCTGTTCTCCAGGTCGGGCAACTCGACGTTGGGGCGCAGGTCGGTAACCGGGCGTCCGATGTCGGTCGGGATCAGGCTGAGCACGCTTTCCGCCATGGGAGTGAACCGGCGGATACACAGGTCATTTCCGAGCATGACGATGGGGATGTTCGTGCTGGCCAGCAAATTGCTCAGGTCGTTGTTGGCCTGGCCCAATTCGAGGTTGCGGTTGAGCAGCTCCTCGTTGACGGTGGTGAGTTCCTCGTTGGCCGACTGAAGCTCTTCTTTGGCGGTCTCGAGTTCCTCGTTGGTGCTTTGCAGCTCTTCATTGCTGGACTGGATTTCTTCGTTGGCAGACTTGAGTTCCTCGACGCCGGCCTCCTGCTCTTCGATGATCGCCTGGAGATGCTGCTTGGTAGCGGCCAGTTCTTGCTTCAAGTGCAAGACCTGTGGCGGGGCCTGCCTGCGGGGGCTTTTCGCCGCCCCGTCTGCCGGCGCGCTCCCGGAGGGCGCTTCAGCCGGCTCCCCGGCCGGGGAAGCTGCATCCTCAAACAGCACCAGGTAATACCGCTCCTTCGATCCAGCGGCCCGAAGGGGGACGACCTCCAGATTGACGTCCCGCAACTGGCCGCCGCGCTCGACTCGCAAGCCCTCTCTTCTGATCCGGGTGTTTTTGGAGCCCACCTGCTGGATGGCACGGCGCAATTGCGCAGCCAGGTCGGGCCTGGCCATCCGGAACAAGTGGAAGCTCGCTTCTCCGGGGGCCGGTTCCAGGTAGGGGCTGGTCTGACCGCGGAACTGAACGATCCTCATGTCGGAGTCTACGACCACGCCGGGCGGGGCGTATTGGCCGAGAACGACGCGGTCGGCCTCTTTCTGCAGGTCGGACCCCGGGGGAGGCTCGACGTGCAGCCTTGGGGGACCCAAAACCTCTTGGGCCCTGCGCTCGCCGAACGGCAGACCGAAGTGCAACCTGGTTTCCGCCGGTTTTCTGGTGTAAACCCGGCGCTTGCGATCGGTTAAAGCAAAGAGTTCGTGCGAGGTGCTGATCGCCTCCGATGCGCCCAGCGCGAGAAGGCCGCTGGGCTGCAAGGCGTAATGGAAAATTGCCAGGACCCTTTTCTGCAAGACGGGGCCCAGGTAGATCAGCACATTCCGGCAACTGATGAGGTCGAGCCGGGAGAAAGGAGGGTCCCTGGTGACGTCGTGCTTGGCGAAGACGCACATTTCCCGCAGCGACCGGGTAATCTGGTACCCGCCGTCCACCTTGACAAAGAATCGCCGCAGCCGTTCCGGCGAGACGTAACGAGCGATGGCCGCCGGGTAAATACCCTGGCGGGCTCGCTCGATGGCAGGTTCGCTGATATCGGTGGCGAAAATCTGGATAGGAAAATCGGTTTTCGTGTCCTCGAAAGTCTCGAGCAGGCAGATGGCAATGGAGTAAGCTTCCTCGCCGGTGGCGCAGCCCGGGACCCAGAGGCGGACGGGCGCCCCCTGCGGCCGGCCCTTCAAAATCGCGGGAAATACGCGCTTCCGGAGGGACTGAAAGGCGTCCGGCTCGCGGAAAAAAGCAGTCACGCTGATGAGCATGTCGTGGTATAAGGCGTGGATCTCACCGGCATCCTCGCGGAGATGGTGGAGATAGTCGGAGAGGTTCTCCATCCCGCCCAGGACCATGCGCCGCCGGATGCGCCGCCGGATGGTGCCGTGCTTGTAATGCGTGAAATCGACGCCGGTGGTTAGCCGCAGCAGGGAGAGGATCTTTTTGAAATCGCCGTCGCTTTCGGGAGGGAACTCGTCGGGCGGCGTAGCCCGGGGATGGAGCAGGTAGGGATGGCTGGCAACGCTGGCCAGCTCTCTGGCGATGCCCTGCGGGGGCAGGACGAAATCAACGCAGCCGGCGGCGACCGCGCTGCGCGGCATGCCGTCGTATTTCGCCGACTCCCGATCCTGGGCGAAGGTGATGCCGCCGCCGGCCTTGATGGCCTTCATCCCCAGCGTGCCGTCGGAGGCGGTGCCGGACAGAATCACGCCGATGGCGCGGCTGCCCTGGTCATCCGCGAGCGAAAGGAGGAAGTAATCAATGGGCATGTAATGGCCCAGGTCGCTGCGGGCTTTGAGGCGCAAAACCCCCTTCACAATGCCCATGTGAGCATTGGGCGGTATTACATAGACACGATTGGGCTCCACCTTGATGCCGTCGGTGACCTGGGTGACGGGCATCCTGGTGGTTCTGGAGAGCAGCTCGCTGAGCAAGCTTTCGTGCTTGGGGTCGAGATGCTGCACAAGAACAAAGGCCATGCCGGTATCTGTGGGCAGATGGCGGAGCAACTGCGAGAATGCTTCCAGGCCGCCGGCGGAAGCGCCTACGCCGACGACAAGGCGGGACTGCGTTTCTCCTCCGCCCTCGGCAGCAGCTTGCCCGGCGTCATCGTGCAAGGCGACGTTCAGCGTGCCGGCCGGGCCTGGCTTGGCGCGGCGCTGCTTAGCCGCACTGACACGCGGGGCAGCGCTTGGCTTAGGCGCGGCGGATGCTCGCGACGCCGGGCGCTTGCGCAGCACTCGCTTGCTCTTCTTCGCCATGGGTAGAATCCTCCTCGAAGGTCGCGGGGCCTGAGCAGGCGCCGATCGGAGTTGCCGGCTGGCAGGGCGTCGTGCTACAAGAAAAAGATACCATTTCTCATGGAGGAATTTAAAGCGCCGGGAAGCGGCGCCCTTCTGGCCCTGGAGGACGGCAGCGTCTTTGAGGGGCTCAGTCTCGGGGCCAAGGCGGAATGCTACGGGGAAGTTGTTTTCAATACCGCCATTACGGGCTACCAGGAAATCTTCACCGATCCTTCCTATAGCGGGCAAATTGTCGTCCTGACCAACCCGGAAATCGGGAATTACGGGGCGAACGCGGAGGATAGCGAGGCGGCGCGGCCGTATATCGAGGGCTTGGTGGTCCGGGAATTTTCAGCTATTGCCAGCAACTGGCGGTCCAAGGAGCACGCCGGCGATTTCCTGTCGCGGGCGAGCATTCCGATCATCTCGGAGATCGACACGCGGCTGCTGGTGCGGCGCCTGCGGTCGGGGGGCGTTATGCGGGGCGTGATCAGCTCGCTGGAGCGCGATCCGGCAAAGCTGGTGGAGAAGGCCAGGCAGGTGCCGTCGATGGCGGGGCTGGACCTGGCGACGCCGGTTTCGACCAAGCACCGCTACGAGTGGACGAAAGGGGTGGACGCGTGCTCGCCGTCGGACCTGATCGGCGAGGCGCACGAGCCGCGGCTGCACGTGGTGGCGTACGACTTCGGCATCAAGCACAACATTTTGCGGCGGCTGGTGCATGCAGGATGCCGGGTGACGGTGGTGCCCGCGCTGACCAGCGCCGAGGACGTGCTGGCGCTCGAGCCAGCCGGCGTGTTTCTCTCGAACGGGCCGGGCGACCCGGAGCCGCTGGCGGAGCAGGCGGCGAACATCCGGCGGCTGATCGGGCGCGTGCCGATCTTCGGGATCTGCCTGGGGCACCAGATTTTGGCGCTGGCGCTGGGAGGCAAGACGTACAAGCTCAAGTTCGGGCACCGGGGCGCGAACCATCCGGTCCTGAACCTGCTGAACAAGCGAGTGGAAATCACGTCGCACAACCACGGCTTTGCGGTGGACCCGGAATCACTCCAGCAGAGCGAGATCGAGATCACGCACATAAACCTGAACGACCAGACGCTGGAGGGGTTTCGCCACCGCAGCGAGCCGGTGTTCTGCGTGCAGTATCATCCGGAGGCGGCGCCCGGCCCGCACGACTCGCACTATTTGTTCGACGAGTTTGTGCGGCTGATGAAGGAGTGAGCCAAAACAGTTCTCGCCAAGACGCAAAGGGCCGCAAAGGAAAAGGAAATCAATCTGGGCGTTCTTTGCGTCGTGGCGTGAGATTGATTTGTCCATGCCGAAACGAACTGACATCCATGAGATTCTGATTATCGGCTCGGGTCCGATCGTCATCGGGCAGGCGTGCGAGTTCGATTACTCCGGGACGCAGGCTTGCAAAGCGCTGCGGAGCGAAGGCTACGAGGTGGTGCTGGTGAACTCGAACCCGGCGACCATCATGACCGACCCGGAGCTGGCCGACGCGACCTACGTGGAGCCGCTGAGCCGGGAGTATCTCGAAGCCGTTATTGAGCGCGAACGGCCGGATGCGCTGCTTTCGACTGTGGGGGGGCAGACCGGGCTGAATCTGTCAGTCGAGCTGGCCGAAACAGGCGTGCTCGACAAATACGGCGTGGAGCTGATCGGGGCGAAGATCGAGGCGATCAAGAAGGCGGAGGACCGGCTGCTGTTCAAGGACGCGATGCGGAAGGTGGGCCTCGAGGTGCCGCAATCGCAGCTTGTAAATAACCTCAAGGACGGGGCCGAGTTTGCGGGGCGGGCGGGCTTCCCAGTCGTGCTGCGGCCCAGCTTCACGCTGGGCGGCTCGGGCGGCGGGATCGCCTACAACGGCGAGGAGCTGGCCGAGCTGCTCGAGCGGGGCTTGGATCTTTCGCCGGTGCACGAGGTGCTGATCGAGGAGAGCGTGCTGGGGTGGAAGGAGTTCGAGCTGGAAGTGATGCGGGACCTGGCCGATAACGTGATCATCATCTGCTCGATCGAGAACTTCGACCCCATGGGCGTGCACACGGGCGACTCGATCACGGTGGCGCCGGCGCAGACGCTGAGCGACCGGGAATACCAGATGATGCGCGATGGGGCGATCCGCTGCATCCGTGAGATCGGGGTGGACACCGGCGGCTCCAACGTGCAGTTCGCCATCGAGCCGTCGACCGGGCGGATGGTGATCATCGAGATGAACCCGCGCGTATCGCGCAGCTCGGCGCTGGCTTCAAAGGCGACGGGCTTCCCCATCGCCAAGATCGCCGCGAAGCTGGCGGTGGGCTACCGGCTCGACGAGATTCCCAACGACATCACCCGCAAGACGCCGGCGTCGTTCGAGCCGACTATCGACTACGTTGTCGTGAAAATACCGAAGTGGCAGTTCGAAAAATTTCCCGGCTCGGAGCCGCTGCTCGGCACGCAGATGAAGAGCGTGGGCGAAGTGATGGCCATGGGGCGAACGTTCAAGGAGTCGCTATGGAAAGCCATGCGGAGCCTGGAGACGGGCCGCGCGGCGGGCAGCGAAAGCTACGACGCGAAGCTGATCTCGCAGAAGCTGATCACGCCGACTCCGGACCGCATCAACTATATCCGCTTCGCGCTGGCCAGCGGTTACGCGGTGCGGGACATCGCCGAGATGACGCGGATCGACCCGTGGTTCCTGCAGCAGATCAAAGAGGTCGTGGACCTGGAGAAGGAGCTGGAACGCGAGAAGCTGGAGTCGGTGACGAAGGAGAAGCTGGCGCGCGCCAAGCGCTGCGGGCTTTCGGACCAGCGGCTGGCGCGGATGTGGCAGACGACCGAGATCGCCGTGCGGGAGCGGCGGAAGGCGGCGGGGGTGCGGGCCATCTTCAAGCGCGTGGATACGTGCGCGGGCGAGTTCGAGAGCTTCACGCCATACCTCTACTCGGCCTACGAGTGGGAGTGCGAAGCGGCGCCGGCGGATCGCAAGAAGGTCATGATTCTGGGCAGCGGGCCGAACCGGATCGGGCAGGGGATCGAATTTGACTACTGCTGCTGCCACGCGTCATTCGCGCTACAGGAGCTGGGCTACGAGTCGATCATGGTGAACTGCAACCCGGAGACGGTGTCGACCGACTACGACACCAGCGACCGGCTCTACTTTGAGCCACTTACGCTCGAAAATGTTCTAAACATTTACGACACGGAAAAGCCGGACGGGGTGATCGTGCAGTTCGGGGGACAGACGCCGCTGACGCTGGCGCTGCCGCTCAAGGAGCAGGGCGTGCCGATCATCGGAACGGCGCCGGAATCGATTGACCTGGCAGAGGACCGCAAGCGGTTCGGGAAGCTGCTGGAAGAGCTGGCCATTCCGCAGCCCGAGAACGGAACGGCGACGAGCCCCGAGGAAGCCCGCGCGGCGGCCCGGCGGATCGGCTACCCCGTATTGGTGCGACCCAGTTACGTGCTGGGCGGGCGGGCCATGGTGATCGCTTACGACGAGGAGACGATCGACCGCTACATGCGCGAGGCGGTGATCTACTCGCAGTCGCGGCCGGTGCTGATCGACCGGTTCCTCGAGGACGCGACCGAAATCGACGTGGATTGCCTGGCCGATGGAGAGGACGTCCTGATCGCCGGAATCATGGAGCACATCGAGGAGGCGGGCGTGCACTCGGGCGACAGCTCCTGCATGCTGCCTCCGGTTTCGATCGGCGAAGAGCAGCTCGCGACGATCCGGGACTACACGGTCCGGCTGGCGCGGGCGCTCCACGTCATCGGGCTGATGAACGCGCAGTATGCGATCCAGAACGGGAAGGTGTATGTATTAGAAGTGAACCCCAGGGCCTCGCGGACGGTGCCTTACGTAAGCAAAGCCACCGGCGTGCCGCTGGCGCGCGTGGCCGTGCAGTTGATGACGGGGAAGAAGCTGCGGGACGCCGGCTATGCGGCGGGGGCGCTCGAGGTGAAGCAGTTCTTCGTGAAATCGCCGGTGTTCCCGTTCCACAAGTTTCCGGGCGTGGACCCGATCCTGGGGCCGGAGATGCGGTCGACGGGCGAGGTGATGGGGGTGGGCGAGATTTTCGGCGAGGCGTTTGCGAAAGCCCAGTTGAGCGCCGGGCAGGCGCTGCCGGAGACGGGCGCGGTGTTCTTCAGCGTGAACGACCGGCAGAAGGCGGACGCCGTGGAAGTGGCGCGAAAGTTCGCCGAGCTGGGGTTTGCGCTGGTGGCGACGCGCGGGACGGCGTTCGCGCTGAAGGCGGCGGGGATTGAATGCCGCACGGTGCTCAAGGTGAACGAAGGCCGGCCGAACGTGGTGGACCTGATCAAGGCGGGCGAGCTGAGCCTGATCATCAACACGCCGGCCGGGGCGCATTCGTTCTTTGACGAGAAGTCGATCCGGCGGGCGGCGGTGAATCATCGCATACCTTGTATTACTACCTTGAGCGGGGCGAAGGCCGCGGCGAGCGGGATTGCAGCGCGGCGGGAGAACGCGGTGCGGGTGTGGTCGCTGCAAGAGTTGCACGGGGCCCGGGTGGCAAGAGGGCATTAAGAAAAGCCATTCTGCATCGAAAGGTCCTCCGCTGCTGCCCGGAGTGGCTGAACCTGTCATGATGCGCGCGATCGTGACTCAGTTCCCGCTCATCAAGCCAGCATAGACCGCCCGCGCGTCCTGGTCGGAGCGCCGCTCGGCGAAGCGCAGCGCGGCCGCGGCGCCTGCTGACCGGAAAGCCTCGATGGCGCGGGCGTATTCCCGGCGCGCGTCATTCCTCGTTTCGCGGCGGCCCACCGGATCGACAGCGTTGACGATCGAGACCGGGCGCGGCGCAACCGCCGCCACGAGGTCGGGAAGATCGTAGGACTTCAGCACGCCGCGGATCACGCTCTCGAATACATCGCGGTGGATCTTGTGATCGACTACCGACTCATAGGACACCAGCATCTCTTCCAGTGCCAGTTTCTTCAGCCGCCGGTCGAAGGCCGCGGTGTGCAGCAGCACGATCGCGCCGGCTCCCTTGCCGAAGCCGTAGATCCGCTCCCGATCGACGCCCTGCTGCGCTTCGAGCACGTCCAGGCCGCGTGACACGTCCTCGGCGCGCATGCCGACCAGCGTCCTTCCAACCAGCAGGGCGGTCATCGCGTCTTTGTAGTCGCCGAAGAAGCGGGGAAAATCGGAGCCCAGCTCATCGGTCGAGAAGCGCGTCTCGCCCCAGCCGCGAGCGTCGATGGCCAGAGCGACGAAGCCGGCCTTGGCCCACTCCTCCAGGTCCGCCGCGCCGGCCGATTTCCCGCGGCTGTTTACGTAGAGGATCGCCGGCCGCGCCCCGGCTGCGCCTTCGGGCACGTAGAGGAGCGCCGGCACGAGGATTCCCGGCTCGCTTTCGTAGGTCAGCTTGTCGATGCGGTAGCCGTCGCGCGCGATCACGCCGTAGCGTGTGATTTTCGGCGGCCCCTGGCGGGGTTGGAAGCCCGTCAGTTGCCGCGCGCGCTCCGGCACATCCGCGAGCGGCACTCTCCCCGGCTTGCTCTGTTCGACGCGCTTGCGGTTCAAAGACGAAACCGTCTCGCCGCCGAGCGACGTCGCCACCTGGCCGGTCTTGGTGCACCACAAGGTTTGCTCGCTCTCGATCGCCACCGGCGCCTCCACCTCTTTCGCGTCGGGCATATTCTTGAGCCAGCGGTCGAACCATCCATAACCGGCGAGCCGCCGCAGCGGGTTGTAGCCGTGGCCGTCGTCGGCCTCGAACATACTCAGCTTGTCGGAAGCGTCCAGCGCGGCGTAAATGCGCCGGGCTTCGGCATAGGTCTCGCGCGCGCCGGTGATGGAAAAAAAATCGCGAATGGCGGAGAGGATCAGGTACGGCTTGGGGGCAAAGGCGTAAATGAAATCGGCGTGGTCGAGGCCGTCGGCGATCCACGGCGGAATGCACTGCTCGGCGTCCTGCGGGCCGATGGTGCGCAGCAGCCAGCGCCACGACGTGATGTAGCAGGAGGGCGCGGCGACGGTGATGCGATCGTCGAGCGCCGAAAGATACGCCGTGTGCGTGCCGCCGCCGGAGTTGCCCGTGCAGCCGATGCGCGTGCGGTCCACCTCGGGCCGCGAGAGCAGGTAATCGAGGGCGCGCATGCCGTCCCAGATCGTGTAGCGGGCGATATTGTCGCCGGCGAGCAGGCACTGAATTCCCTGGATACTGTGCTCGGTGGTAGAGCGGACCACTCTGGAGTCTTCGAGGTCGGCGTCATAAAGCTGGATGCGCTCGCCCTGGCCGAGGGTGTCCCAGGCGAGCGCCACATAGCCCCGGCGCGCGAGCGAAACCAGCACGTACTGCCAGGCGAAATGGGCTTTGGCGCCTTCTTCGTGGCCCAGCGGAAACAGCAGCGCCGGGTAAGGGGGATGGCCCGTGGTGGGCACGTAGAGATTCGCGGTGACGTAAAAATGCGGCTGGCTCTCGAAGATGATCTTTTCGATGCGGTAGCCATCGCGCTCGAGCACGCCGGTGACCTGGGCGTTGAGCGGGGTCCGCTGGGGCAGGCCGCCAAGCGCCCGCAACATCCTCTCGCGCAAATAAGCGCGGCGCGCGGCCACGTCCTGAGGCGTCGAGATCTGCGCGATCGTGCGCGCGCGCTCGTCGAGCTGCGCCATGGCGATGCGATCCAGGTATTCCGGCAGCATGTTGCGCAAGTCGTGGAAATCGGAGAGGCCGGTGAGGAAGTCCAGCCGTTCGGCGCCCGAATGCGGGCTCTGGGCCTGCAACGGAGAGACAAGAAAGCAAAAGAGTACTGCTGCGATATAGGAGAGCTTCATGGAGACTCGCCTCATTGGGAGCGCGCGCCCGTGTGCCTGTAGCGCATCGCGCAGACCGACGCCTGGCTCAGGTCGCTGCCCGCGCCGCCACCGGGGCCGAGCACCAGCAACACGAGGTCGCGGGTTCCATCATAGACCATCGTGCGGCTCTCGGAGCCTGCCATGCCCGGCGGCGGCGCCACCTCAACCCGCCTCCAGACGTTCTCGAGGACGTGGTAAGCCCACAAGTAAGACCGGTTCAAATCGTCCGGCGCCGGGCCGTAGAGCAGGAAGGCGTCTTCCCGCGGAATGAACACCGCCTGGCGCGTCGGCGCCGGAGCGGCGCCCGCCGGCTGCAGCTTTTGCCAGCGGCGCGCCGCGACCTCGAACGTCCACAGCTCATCACGCTTCGCTCCGCCGCCGTGCAGGATCAGCCGGTCGCGCGCCGAATCATAGGCCAGAGCCGCCCTTTCGGAGAGGTTTTGTGGAGAAGGCCCGGAATCGCTGAGACGGCGCCACTGCTTCCGGACCGCGTCGAGCAGATAGACGGCTGTATCGCGGCCCTCGGGATTCACCGCCATGACGCCGTGCGGCGTGGTCACCAAAGTATCGACGCCGGCCGGCGCGCCGCCGAGCAGCTCCCACCGCGCGGTCTCCGGATCGTAGGACCAGGTGGCGTATCGAGTGTCCTCCGTCCCCGCCCGCCTCACCGGGAAAAGATCCAGGGCTTCGGGCTCGTAGCCGGCGGGGAGGCGGATAGGTCTTACCAGGATCATGGTCCGGCCGACGGGATCATAGGCGGAGCTTCCGCCGCCGGGGCCGGCCCACGGGGCGCCGCGAAAGGTCACGCCCTGCAGGCCCGCGCTTGCATCCCCGAGGCGTTCCGGATACTCTGCGCCGGCGCCGTTACTGCGCCAGGCCTGCGCGGCGATGTCGTAAGCATCCACGTCGTTGCCCTGGTAGGCGCAGCAGGCGCCGCCCCAGTAGAGCAGCAGGCCGCGGCTCGAGTCGAGCGTGACCAATCCTTGCGCCCGGGCCGGGCCCACTTCTTCGCCGCCGCCGAGCTTCACCCATTGGTTCGGAAACGACACGGCGACGGGCCGGGAGAGGCCTGCGGGGGCGGAAGCGGGCTGCTTCAGAATGGGTCGCGCGGCCGGCGGCGCCTCGGCGGATTCCACAGCGCCCTTCTCGATCCGGTAACCGTAAGTCACGCCCGGCTCGCCCGGCTTCCTGCCGCTCGCCACGAGCACGAGCAGCCGCTTTTCCGGCGCGATATCAGCCGAGAGATGGAAGCCTCGGGGAACGACCCCGGCGAGCTTGCGCCAGCGGTCCTGCGCCGCATCGTAAGCCCACATATCGGCGAGGTCCTTCCGGTTGTACCCGCCGCCAACGATTACCCATCCGGTTTCCGGGTCGTAGACGGTGAAGTGGCCGGCGCGGGCCTCCGGTGCGTTTTTTGCTTTCGAGGAGCGCCAGCTCCGCGTCTTCAGATCGAATAGCCAGGTATCGGCAAGGTATTGATTTTCGCCGTCGCCGCCGAAAAGCACCAGGACCTGGTTTCTCGCATCGCAAACCATGCGCGTGCTCGTGCGCGGCGGCGGGCTAACCAGCAGCGGCCACGGCCGCCACTCGTTGCCGCTGGGGTCGTAAAGCCACGTTCCGGTATAGCCCACCACGCGGCCGTCGGGCGCGCGCTCGGCGACGTGGCCGCCGCCGAAGAGCACGATCTGATCACTGACCGGATCGTACGCCAGCGAGCCGCCCGCCACCGGCGGCGGCGAGTGCGATGGCGCAAGATCACGCCACCGCCGCGCGACGACGTCATACGCCAGCGTTGCGCCGCCGGCGAAGTAGAGGAGCGAATGGATGGCCGGATCATAGGCGACCTGGTCGAAAGCCATGTCGCGAGAAGGCGTGCCGCCGGTCTGGCTGTCCCACCGCCGCGCGTCCGGGTCGAAGCTGAAACTCCCCAGAAAAAAAGCGCGAGCGTCTTCGGCATAGCGGATGGCGCTCGCCGAGCTTGCCCCAGGCGAATCCCTCGCGATCTCCACCCAGCGATTTGCCGGAAGCTCAGCGCCCGCCATCGCGGCCGCGAACGCCAGGGCGGCGCACGCCCCCGCCCGCGATGAGCCGCTACTCTTCAAGCCGCGCCTCAGCCAAGGCCGGAGCGCCCGCCTGCATCAGAACTGGAACCGCAGCGAGAACTGAATGATCCGCGGCTCGTTCGGCTGCGTGCTCAGGTCCTGCAGGCCGGTGCTGCTGTTCGGGTTCCCGTCGTTGGGGTGATTGAAAGCGTTGAAAAAGTCGGCCGTGAGCCGCAGGTTGTAGCGCTCGGTGATCTGCACGTTCTTGAAGACCGAGGCGTCCACGTTCCAGGCGCCGGGACCTTTGAAAAACGCTCTCGGGTTCCAGCTCACCGTGTCGGTGATGGGCGTCAGCCGGGTCGTGCCGTTGGCAAGCACCTGCGGGATGCGATTGTCGAACGCCGTACCCACTGGATGAATGGCGCGGCTGCCGCGGCTCACCGGCACCAGGTTTTCGAGCGCCGCCAAATCGACGTTCTGGGCCTTGGTGGGATCGAAATCGCCGCGGAACCACAGCCGCTGCGGCCGGTTGTTGTAGGTCAGCAGCAATTGCTGGTCGGGGCTCAGCACAGGGTTCGCAAACATATATTCGCTGGCGTTCAGGCTGAGCCATCTGCCGCCCGCCCAGTCGCCGATGGTGGCGAGCTGCCAGCCGCCGGCAGCGTAGTTCAAGGCGCGTGACATATTGCGCCCGAAGTGCTTGCCGCGCCCGAAGGGAAGATCATAGATGCCGTTCCAGCGGATGTGGTGCGCGGGAATGTTCGTTGAGTTGTAGTAGACCAGGCGCAGCCGCTGGTCGTAACTGAGGTTGGGCTCACCCAGCAGGTTGATATTCTCGGGCACGGCCGGCGTGCCGCTGGTGTCGTTGATGCTGCCGTTGCCGCTGGTGGAAGCGCCGGCATCGGTGGTGGAGAGCGAGCGCGTGAAGGCATAGAACCACTGGAAGGCGAGGCCGTTCGAGTAACGCTTTTCGACTTCCGCCTGGAAGGTGTTGGTGTTGGAGTAGCCGGTGTGGTTGGCGGCGACCAGGTTCCAGTTCGGGTTGACGCGCAGCGCGTCGCGGAAGCTCGGCACCTGCTGGCCGGTGCGCGCCACGTAGTTGTACTGCGCCTCCTGCGTGTTCAGGTTGAACCGCTGTTCGAGCCGGTCGCCGTGATCACCGATGTAGTGCAGCCGCAGCACCGTGTTCTTCATGATTTCCCGCTCGATGGTGAAGTGCCAGGACTGCATGCGGTCGTCGTTCCAGTCCCGGACGTCCCAGGGCATCATCATCTGGGCGTTTTTGGAAATAATGATGTTGCCGTTGATATCTACTTTGGCCTGACCGATGTAGAAATCGGGCTGCGGAGCCGTGCGGATGGCGAAGGTGCTGGTGCCGTCAAGGCTGCCGATGGGATTGGTGTAGCGCAGGTTGAGCGGCGGGTTGGTGCGGGAGGTTTGCAGGATCTGGGAAAGCGGCATGGTCCAGTAGTAGATGCCGTAACCAACGCGCACGACCGTCTTGTCATTCAGCTTATAGGCAGCGCCGATCCGCGGGCCAAAGTCGTTATTCACGCCGGGCGTGAGCCCCGAGGGAAAGCCTGCCTGGCTCGCCGTGGTCCAGGTGAGTCCGCGCTGCGCCCAGGAGCTGAGCACCGAGGGCGGAATGCCCGGCAGCGATTCCAGGGTGTGGCTGTCCGGGCTGATCACCTGGAACTGGCTGGCGAACTTGGTGAGATCCACGTTCACCAGCCGGTTCAGCTTTTCGTGGTAGGCGCTCCACTTTTCCCAGCGAACCCCCAGATCGAGCGTCAGCTTCCGCGTGACTTTCCAGGTGTCTTGCAAGTACAGGCCTGCGTTCCACTGCTGGAAGTAGAAGAAGCCGCGATTGTACTGGTCGGACAGAAACGTGGGCAGACCAAGAGCCATGGAGGCGAGACCGACGCCGGTGAAAGAAACAGCCTGGTCGCTGGCCGGATCGTACTGCTGCGTCCAGGCTTCGGCGAAGTCGTGCGACCCCTGTGCCTGCTGGAGTTCGCGGACGTTGTTTTCCTCGCGGCGGATCTGCCCGCCGAATTGGATGGTGTGCTTGCCCCTCACCCAGGTGACGTCGTCGCTGATCTGGTAAGCGGTCAGGTTCTGGTCCTTGCGGTTGTCGGAGTCCCACACCCAGTTGTCGTTGCCGGCCGAGATGGTGGGCCAGCCGGTCACGCCGAAGGGGTTCGGCAGGCCCAGCCTGGCGTTCCAGTTGGTGTTGTCGGCCAGCGTGCCCTGGCCGTTGGGATTGCGCGTCGCCGCCAGCTCGAGCGAGTTGAGCAGGGTCGGCGTGAACGTATGGGTATGGTTGATGACAGCGGAATAGACACGCGTATCGCCGCGCCCGGTGCCGAAGGAATTGGGCACATCGACCCGCGGCGAGCCGAATCGCCCGCCAAGCTGGGCATTCACCAGCCGGCTGTGCGTGTACCGGCCCCACAGCATATCTTTGTCGGAGATTCGCTGATCGATCTTGAAGGTGTAGGTGCCGGTATCGGTGGTGACCGGGTAAAACGTCTTGAAGTTGGTAGCCAGGAACGGATTGGTCCCGTCGGTGGGGTCCGGGGTGATGGAGTGCATGGTAGTAAAAAACTGGGAGAAGCGGCTCTGCGGAATCTGGTCGTTGGCAAACGGAAGCCGCAGGCCTTTGGCGTCGGTCGTAAGCGGATCGTAGATGTGCGTGCGATTGCCGTCGTTGTCGATCGCCTGGCTGAAGTCGCCGTTCCACATGGCCGGGGTCGGCACGTAATCCTGATCGAACGTATTCTGGCGCACGCGCGACCCCTCGTAGGAGAAGAACCAGAACGTCTTGTCCTTGCCGTTGTAAATATGCGGGATGAAGACCGGGCCGCCGGCGGAGCCGCCATATTCGTTGCGGATTAATTTCGCTGCGGTGTTGCCGTCCTGGCGGGCCCGGGCCCGCAGGCCGTCGGCGTTGTCGCGAAACGTTTCAAACAGGTTGCCGTGCAAGGCGTTCGTGCCGCTCTTGGTCACCAGCACGAAGGTGGCTGGGTGGGAGTATTTCGCCGCCGATACGCCCGTCTCCACGCGAAACTCATCGACCGTATCGAGGCCCGGCCGCACGCGGATCACGCCGCCGCCGAAGCGGTCCACCATCGAGATGCCGTCTTGCATCATTTCGGCTGAGCCGACCTTCGCGCCGTTTACGCGCGGCGCGCCGCCGCCCTCCACGCCTGGCGTGAGGTTGAACAGGTTGGTAATGTCGCGGCCGTTGAGCGGCAACTGGTGGATGCGCAGCGAGTCCTTCACTTCGCCGACGCCCATGCTTTCCGTAGTCGTCAGCGGCGTCACATCGTTCACTTCCACCGTCGTCGCCACGCTGCCGATCTCCATGAGCGCATCAACGACCACCGTTTGGCCAGCCTGCACATCCAGCGTGCCGGACCACTTCTTGAAGCCCGAAGCCTCCACGTCAAGCGCGTAGTGGCCGATGGGAATGTCGCCGAAATAATAAATGCCGACGCCGGAGGTGGTCGTCGAGCGCGCGACGTTGGTCTCCGTATTGGTGAGGGTGACCTTCGCGCCGACGATCGCCGAGCGCGAGGCGTCGAGCACCGTTCCGCGAACCGTGCCGGAACCCGTCTGGGCCAAGGCAATCCCGCCCATCACTATGCATGATGCAGCTAAATACGCCCACCCCTTAGACATATGAAATCCCCCTTTTCTCTGCACGACCATCCGAGTTTCCGGCGAGGCCTTGCTCAAGTCTCCGCGCGGATAAGGCCCCTTCGCCTCTGTAGGGATGATATATTCCCCGTTTTAGCCGGTCAAGCGAAAAAGAAGTAAAAAAAGTCACGCCAGGAGCCGCGCGCTCGGGACCCGGCGATGGAATGGTTCTACAGGCTCTCGATCAGGCGCGCCACCAGCGCCGTGCGGTCCGCCAGCCGGCTGATCAGAACGCTCTCGTTGGCGGCGTGGGCCCCTTCGCCGACTGCTCCCAAGCCATCCAGCGTCGGGACCCCCAGCGCGGCGGTGAAGTTCCCATCCGAGCCGCCGCCCACTTGCGCCTCACCCAGCTCGACGCCCATCTCCGCCGCGATTCGCTGTGCGCGGCGATACAGCCGCACCACGTCCGGCGAGCGCTCGAGCGGCGGCCGGTTCAGCCCGCCCTCGATTGTGAAGCTGGTGCGGCGATCCACCGGCCGCAGCGCGCGAAACTTTTTGCCGATGCGCCGCGCATCGGCCAGCCGCCACACCCGCAGGTCGATCTTCGCCCAGGCCTCTTCGGCCACCACGTTGGTGCGCGTGCCGCCGCCGATCACGCCGGGGTTGACCGTGATGCCGCGCTCGAGATCGGTGAACGCGGCGATCTTTAGCAGTTGCCGCGCCAGCTCCAGGGTGGCGCTCGCGCCGGCCTCGAAGTCGAGCCCGGCGTGCGCGGCCCTCCCCTTCACCCGAACCATGTAGTCGCCCACGCCTTTGCGGGCCGTCTTCACCTTCCCGTCCAGCCCCACGCTCGGCTCAAGCACGAGCACGGCCGCGCTCTTCCTTGCCTCGGCCTCCGTGATCGCCCGCGACGACTCGCTGCCGACCTCCTCATCCGCATTCAGTTGCAGCACGAGCTTCCGCGCGAGGGGCCGATCCAGTTCCCGCAGCGCTGCGGCGGCAAAAACAGCGATGGCGATTCCTGTTTTCATGTCGAAGACGCCCGGCCCCCACAGCCGTCCCTCCGCCGCGCGAAACGGCATGCGCGCCAGCGTCCCCACCGGCCAGACCGTATCGACATGCCCCAGCACCAGGACCTGCCCGCTCTTCTTGTTTCCCGGCAGCCGGAACTCCACGCGCAGGTGGTTGCCGCCATCGCGCCTGCGATGCACGCGGATCGCCGCCACCGGCGCCAGCCGGTCGGCCAGGAATTCGCTCATTCGGTCGACGGCGGCCTTGTCGTCGCTCGGCGACTCGATCTCCACCAGGCGGCGAATCAGCTCGATCTGTGCGTCGCGGCGCGATTGGCAGTAGCGCAGAAGCGGGTCCATGGTCTGGTATAATAGCCGTTTTTTCCGCAGCAGCACACGCGAAAACCGCGGCTCGCAACCCCATGCTCGACATCAACCAGATCCGAAAAATCCTTCCGCATCGCTACCCCATGCTGATGGTGGACCGGATCCTGGAAATGAGCGACGACCGCATCGTCGGCCTCAAGAATGTGACCGCCAATGAAGCGTTTTTTGCCGGGCACTTCCCCGGCTTTCCAGTGATGCCCGGCGTGCTCATCATCGAGGCCATGGCGCAGGTAGGCGGCGTGCTGCTGCTGAGCGCCATTCCCGATCGCGACGACAAGCTGGTGCTGTTCGGAGCGATTGAGCAGGCTAAGTTTCGCCGCCCGGTGGTCCCCGGCGATCAGCTTCGCATCGAAATGCAGGTGCTCAACAAAAAGGTCTCCGTTGCCAAAATGGCCGGCCGCGCCACAGTCGACGGCGCCCTGGTAGCCGAAGCGACGCTGCTCTGCAAGCTGGCGGACAAGCCAGCCGGGGACCAGCCGGCGTAGTCCTGATGCCCGTCCATCCCACCGCCGTCATTCATCCCGGCGCGAAGATCGACCCCACGGCAGAGATCGGCCCGTTCTGCGTCATTGGCGACGAGGTTTCGATCGGCGCCGGCACGCGCCTGATGGCCCACATCTACGCCGAAGGCCCCACGTGGATCGGCGAGGACAACATTTTTTTTCCGTACGCAAGCGTGGGCGTTGCGTCGCAGGACCTGAAATACCAGGGCGAGCGCGCCGAAACCCGTATCGGCAATCACAATAAGATCCGCGAATTTGTCACCATCCATCGCGGCACGCGCGGCGGCGGCGCGCTCACTTCCATCGCCGACTCAAACCTGCTGATGGCCTACGCGCACATCGCCCACGATTGCCGCATCGGCTCGCACTGCATTCTGGCCAACGGGGTCACCCTCGGCGGCCACGTCGTCATCAGCGATTACGCCCGGATCGGCGCCTTTAGCGGCGTGCACCAGTTCTGCCGCATCGGCGCCCACGCTATGGTGGGCGGCTACAGCGTCATCACGCGCGACGTGCTGCCCTACTCCCTCACCGGCGTGGAGCGCGAGGCGCGCGTGTTCTCCGAAAACAAAGAAGGCCTGCGGCGCGACGGCTTCCCGGCCGCCGTGATCGAGCGCCTGCACAAGGCCTTCCGCCTGCTCACCAGTTCCCAGCTCAACACCTCCCAGGCCGTGGAGCGAATCTGCGCCGAGATCGAGACTTGCCCGGAGATCGCCGACCTGGTTCGCTTCATCCAGTCGTCCGAGCGCGGGGTGATCAAGTGACCGGGCCTGCGTCATCACCGTGAAGTACGCGCTCATCGCCGGCAACGGCCGCTTCCCGCTGCTCGCGCTCGAAGCCGCTCGCGGGGCCGGGCAGGATATGGTCGTTGTGGCGGTCAAGGAGGAAGCCGATCCGGAGATCGAGCGCCTCGCCGCCGGCCTGGAGTCGCGCTGTCACTGGATTTCGCTCGGCGAACTGTCTCGCCTCCTCGAGATCCTCAAGCAGGAAAAAGTCACGCACGCGGTGATGGCCGGGCAGATTCAGCACAAGCAGATTTTCTCGTCGATCCGGCCCGACTGGCGGCTGCTGAAGCTGCTGCTGGCGCTCCCTGCCAAGAATACCGACGCGCTGCTGGGCGCGGTGGCCGGCGTGCTTGCCGAAGAGGGGGTCGAGCTGGTCGATTCCACCACTTTTCTGGAGCCTTTCTTGGCCCCGGAGGGCCGGCTCACCGCGCGGGGACCCGACGAGCGCGAGGCCGCCGACATCGCCTACGGCCACCAGGTAGCGCGCGCCCTGGCGGCTTTCGACATCGGCCAGAGCGTCATCATCTGCGACCGCGCCTGCGTGGCCGTGGAGGCCATGGAGGGCACCGACGCCGCTATGCTGCGCGCCGCCCAGTACAGTAACGGCCGGCCGCTTACCGTCGTCAAAGTGTCGAAGCCCCATCAGGATATGCGCTTCGACGTGCCGGTCATCGGCCCCCGCACCATCGCCTCCATGCAGCAGGCGGGCGCCACGGCGCTCGCCATCGACGCCGGCCGCACGCTGCTGCTCGATCGCGACGAGCTGGTGCCGTCCGCCGACCGGGCCGGGGTGGCGATCGCAGGGTACAAGCCGTGAATGTCTTCCCATGCGCGTCGATTCGCGTCCGGCGCTAGCGAGTTGCGATGTCCAAGATCCGAGTTGCGGTGATCGGCGCCGGGGAGTTCGGCCGGCATCATGCGCGCGTGCTCCACGAGCTGCCCGAGGCCGAGCTGGTTGCAGTGGCCGACAGCGACCCCGCCCGCGCCCGCGACACAGCCGCCCGCTTCGGCGTCGAGGCGCTCACCAACTACCGCGACCTGGCCGGCCGCATCGACGCCGCTACCGTGGCCGCGCCCACGTCTCTCCACGCCGAGATCGGCGCCGAGCTGCTCTCGCGCGGCATCGACGTGCTGGTCGAGAAGCCCATCGCCGCCGACCTGGAATCGGCCGACCGCCTCCTGGCAGCCGCCCGCGATCATGGGCGCATCCTGCGCGTCGGCCACCTGGAACGCTTCAACCCCGCCGTCGAGGCCGCCGCCGCTCTCGCCCGCCTGCCGCTGTTTTTCGAGGTCCACCGCATGAGCGTGTTTACGCCGCGCAGCCTGGACATCGACGTGGTGCTGGACCTGATGATCCACGATCTCGACATCGTGCTCAGCCTGGTGCGGAGCGAGATTCAGCAGATTCACGCCGTCGGCCTTCCCGTGCTTTCCTCGCGCGCCGACATCGCCCACGTGCGGCTGCAATTTGCCAACGGCTGCGTGGCCAACCTTACTGCCAGCCGCGTTTCCACCGAGAAGATCCGCAAACTTCGCTTCTTCCAGCCCCGTCAATATGTCTCGGTGGATTACTCGCGGCAGGACGGCGCCGTCTTCTCGGTCAGTCCCTCGAAGCAGATCGCCTTCGAGCCGCTGCCGGTGGTGAAGGGCGAGCCGCTCCAGCGGGAAATGGCTGCGTTTCTGGAGGCGGTGAAAACACGGGCTGCCGGCCAGGTCAGCGGCGAAGACGGCCGAAAGGCGCTCGCCGTTGCGCTTAGAATAGTAGAAGAGATGGATTCGCACGCCCGAATAGTGGCGGCGACGATCGCGGGTCAGGGATGCTGACGCAAGCGGAACCGGCGGAGGTAGAGATTCACCTGCTGCCGGACGTGTGGGATGATCCCGCTCACGAGCGCCGGCGCAGAGCTGCGCTGACCTCGGCGCTGATCCACGTGGTCGTCATTTTTTTTCTCGTCGTGGAGGCGAAGCTCTTCCCATCCGCCAAGAGCACGGCGCCAAACCGCCCCGAGCGCCACGTCTCGCTGGTGTTTCCGGCGCAGGAGCTGACTCAGAAGGAACCCAACCGCGGCCCCCGCTCCAAGCTGTTTCTCGGTGAGACGACACCGCCGCGCCCGCAGCGGCTGGTGATGCCCCGCGCGATCCCATCGGCGCCGCCGGCGCCGCCCTCCAGAGGCGATCTGGCGCGCCTGGAAAAACCGCCCCAACTGGTCCCTAAGCCCGAGCTTTCCGGCACAGCGCCCGTGCCGCAGTTGATGCCGCCGGGGCCGCCTCCGCCCGCGCCTCCGAAGATCGTTCTGGAAGACGCCGACAAGTCAGCGGGCGGCCACAAGGGACCCCAGCAGCCCGGCTTGCTCGCCCAGCAGCAGCCTGGCAATGTGATCGAGGGCGCGGTTCGCGATCTTTCCCGCAGCTCGGCTCGCGGCGGCGGCATGGCCGTGGGCGACGGCTACGGCGCCGGCCCGGTGGATGGCTACGCCATTCCGTCGCGGCCCAACGCCGGCAGCCATCTGCAATTGCTGAGCGATCCCATGGGCGTGGACTTCCGGCCGTACCTCACGCGGATTCTCGCCGCCGTCCGCCGCAATTGGTATGCAGTAATACCTGAGAGCGCCCGCCTGGGCATGATTCGCGGGCGCGTCGCCATTCAGTTCATCATCGTCAGGCAGGGATCGGTGTCGAAGCTCGTGATCGCCGATTCGTCCGGCATGGAAGCCCTCGACCGCGCCGCCGTGGCCGGCATCAGCGCCTCCAACCCGTTTCCTCCGCTGCCCACCGAGTACCGCGGCAGCGAGGTCAAGCTGCAGTTCACGTTTCTCTACAACATCCCGGTCGGCAAGTGATGCGGCGCCGCGCCGCGCGCTTAGAACCAAACCGCCGATCGAAGCCCCGCAGGGCCCCGGATCGGCGGCTCGTTCTGCTTCTCCAGGCAGTTGTGGAGCGGTTGGCGCGGTTGCCCTACTTTCCCGGCCCGTCGTGCTTCTTGCGATAGATCTGCCGGCTTAGCCTGTTCTGCTGGCGGTTGACCTGCCTGTGCTCCTTCGGCGTCAGTTTTCCGCCGTGGTCCTCGCGATCGTCCCGGATTTCATGGTTGAGTTTCGCTTCCTTGTTCTCCAGGTTCGCCGTCTCGCGCGGCGAGAGCGTTCCGCTCTTCACGCCCTGCACGATGCGGTCCTGCTGGTTCTCCTGCCGCTGGCGAACAGTCAGGTGATCATCCTTGCTTTGCCCGAATGCCGCTCCGGCCGTCAGTCCCAAGCCCAAAACGCCCGCAACAACAATGTAGGTCCATCGGTTCCTCATTTTCTTTTCCTCCTGTGCCTTTCGTTTTCCTCCGCTACCGTTGACTGCCTAACTGCTCGTGAAGTACAAACGCAGTGCGTCACCAAAAGTTTCGGAGACCCAGTTACGAACGTGCGAAAATATCGTATCCGCCGCCGGCCAAGATGAAATTCTGCTAATGAAATACGTTCCGCATGTAGTAGTCATACTGCTCTGCGCCTTCACCCTGCTGTGGCGCATCGAGGGAACTCTGCTGTGGCGCGATGAGGCGACCACCGCCAACTGGGCGCGCATGATGGTCGAGCACAAGCTTCTGGTTCCGCGCGTCTTCGATGGCAAGCGCCTCGTCGCGCAGGCTGCCGACAGCCACGACTTCGACGACCGCTTCCTGCCGGTGATGCAGGGCTGGCTCCAGTTCTACGTGGCGGCGCTGAGCTTTTGGATCGCCGGTCCCGGCACGCTGAGCGCGCGCCTGCCGTTCGTGCTGGCCGGCGCGCTTGCGCTGTGGGCCCTCTACCGCCTGGGAAAAGAGCTGTTCCCCGGTTCGCTGGCCGCGCTGGCCGCGCCCGTGGCCGGGGCGACCTCGATTTATTTCCTGACCGCCGCCCGCCAGGCCCGCTACTATGCATTGGTTGTACTTTTCACCGCCTGCATCCTGCTCGAGTTCTGCCGCTACCTGCAGGATTCCTCGCGGGCGCGCCGCTGGGGTTTTTACCTGCGGCTCGGCTTTTACGGGCTGCTGGTCTATCTGGCGAATTACGTCAGCTTCGGCGGGCTGTGGATCTCGCTCACCGTCTTTGTGTTGCTGACCGAGGACCACGCGCTGATTCGCCGCTTCCTCATCCTGTCGGCCGTGCTGGCGGTGCCGCTGGCGGCGGAGTTTCTACTCGTCCACTCGCAGTTCGTGAGGAGCACGGCGGTCGCCCAGCCGGCCCATTGGCGCGACTACGCCGAGGCGTTCCGCGATCACGGCGTGGAGATGTTCCGCATGATCCCGCTCGCGGCGATGTTGCCCGCGGCCTGGTATGTGTTCTGGCGCCGGCGGGACAGCCGGAGCCCGGCCGTTCGCGGCGTGGCGCTGCTCGCTGCCTGCGTCGTCGTTATTTCAGTGGTCGCCACCGTCGCCGTCGCCCGGGACTCGGCCCTGCCGCGCTATTACTTCCAGATTCTGCCGCCGCTTCTGCTGCTGGTCGGGATTCTGGCCAAGCGCTTGTGGGATCTGGCGGGGCCGGCCTGGGCCGCAGCGTTTTTTCTCTTCGCCATCGCCTGGCCCAATCTGAACTTTTACAACGGCTGGTGCGAAGACGCCGTGGAGCGGCAATTGGTCCGCGATCACACGACCAACGAGCCCATCGTGAATTTCCTGGTCCGCCACGTGCCCCACGACGAAACCGTCGCCTTCTACCGCAACGTGCAGGGGATGATGGCGTACTTCGACCTGCCGTGGCTCCAGTGGGTCGATCTGCTGGACAGCGACGAGCCGCGTAACCAGCGCCGCCGTGCCATCCTGCCGGCTTATGTCTTCGACGACTGGGACGGCGCCGACTGGTACGTGGTGTGGGACACCCACGACAAGGCGCCCAAGAAGCTCACTGCTAATTATCAGTTGGTGTGGACCTATACCTACAAAGACCCGCAAAGCTGGTGGGACCGCCACGAGCCCGCCCGCGTGCTGAGCTACCGCGTCTACCGCCGGGCGGCCTCCGCGGCCGCGGCCGGCGCCTGGACGCGAAAGTAAAGCTGCGACACCGCTCCCCAGAACAGCTCCAGCGCCACCAGCCAGAGCCGGCTCAGCACGGCGATGATGAACGCGGTTCCCAGAGGCAGCGTCTTGCCGAGCAGCAGGCCCAGAATCCCTTCCCGCACGCCGATGCCGCCCGGCGCGAAAAACGTGACCACCCCGATCAGCCACGAGATGGCGTATTTGCTCACAAGCTGCACGCCGTGCGAGAGGCCGATCGGCGCCAGGCTGCGCGCAAACAGAACAAAGCCGGTCCCGAAAACGATCCAGATGAGCAGGCACACCGCCCACAAGCCGGCGATCGCCCGGAAGCTCAACTCGATCGGCACGTACCGCATCCGCAGCCGCGGCAGCAGCAGCCGCGCCATGCGGTTCAGCACCGCCGGCTGCAGCAGCAGCACCGCCGCCGCGGGGAAAACGAGCAGCAGAGCTTCCTGCGCGCGGCCCATGATCGGGAACACGTCATCGAGATGCCACAGCACCAGCGGCACAGCGGCCAGCGCCAGCAGCAGCAGCTCCATCAGCGCGCTCGACAACGTCACCGCCGCCGGGACGCCCCACCGCGCCGCCAGGTAAATCCGGCTGAAGTATTGCCACACGGTCCCCGGCACGTAGCGGCTCAGTTCTGATAATACAAAGATGCGCATGCTCTCCCGATAGGGGATGTCGAAGCCGAAGTGCAGCACAATCTTCCGCCACACCCATGTCCGCGCAAAAAACCAGAATGACGTGGCCAGAAAAGACAGCGCCAGAAAAGCGAAATCGAACCGCCACTCGAACGCCCGGACCTTCTGCCACTGCAAGTGAATCACCCGCCCGATGAAGAAAGCGACCGCCAGCGGAACGAGCCACTTCAGCCATGGCAACAGGCGCTTAATCAAGTTGCTCCCGGACCTGGTAGGCAGGAATATCAAACGAGGCGCGATACGCCAGCAGCTCCGCCACAAAACCAGCCGCCAGCAGCACGACGCCGGCCAGCAGGGCGGTGACCCCGAGAAACAAGAACTGCCAGAAGGGCAAGAACAGCAGCACGATTCCGGTCAGTAGCGCCGCCAGCGCCGCCAGGCCAAAGGCGTGCGAGGGGCGATGCGCGTAACGCGTCAACAGCGTCACCGTCATCAGATCGATGAAGCCCTTGAACAGCCGGCTGAAGCCGTAATGCGAGCGGCCGTGGCGGCGCGGGTGATGCGTCACGATCAGCTCTCCCACGCGGTACCCCATGGCGTGCGCCAGCAGCGGCGTAAAGCGGTGCAGCTCACCTTGCAGCCGCAGGCCCCGCGCCACCTCGCCCCTGTAGGCCTTGAATCCGCAGTTGACGTCGTGGAGCCGCACTCCGGAGACCCGCCCCACGACGAAATTGAACAGCCGCGACGCGAGCACCTTGCCCGCCGGATCCTGGCGGTGTTTCTTCCACCCCGAAACCAGGTCGTAGCCCTGTTCGATCATCGCCAGAAAGTGAGGAATCTCCTGCGGGTCGTCTTGCAGATCGCCGTCCATGGTGAACACGATGTCGCCGCGTGTGGCGGCAAAGCCAGCCTGAAGCGCCGCCGTCTTCCCGAAATTGCGCCGCAGGCGGATGGCCCGCACGCGGCCGGCGTCGTGCAGCTTGGCGAGTTCGTCCCAGGTCCCATCAGTCGAGCCGTCATCGACAAAAATAATCTCGTAGGGAGACGGCAGCACCGCCTCGAGCGCCCGGCACAGCGGGCCCGCCGTCTCCTGCTCGTTCGCGACTGGAATGACAACCGAGATCATCGTAGGACCGAAGCCGTTGATTGTAGCGCGGAACTATCGCAGACGCGCCGGCTTCAGGGTCCACCCTTGCAGCTTCCCCAGCTCCAGCAGCTCCGGCGCGCGGAATCCTGCGGGGTGAATCACCCAGTCAAAGGCTTTGGCGGCGTCGGTGGAGAAGTATTTCTCCATTTCGAGGTTCGCCTTCCGCACAGGCACCTCGGGCGCCGCCGCGTCGTCGCCCGCCAGCGTGGCGGCGAAGTCGCCAATCGAGAGACGTTCCGAGCCGATCCACACCTCGCCTGGCAGCCGGCGGTTCCGGCGAATGAAAGAGGCGGCGTCGGCCTTGGCTCGCTCGAATGCCGGCCGCGGAATAGTTCCGGCATGATAGGTGCTTTCCCGCCGCGCCGTTGGGCCGTCCACAACTTGCGGCTCGATGCCGAGCAGCTCCAGCAGCATGTCCGCCGCGGAGAGGCTGCCGCGCGCAGTCTCGAGAAACGTTTGCTGCGCCGCCAGGTGCGCGGCAATCTGAGAACGCTCGACGTGAGGCGGCACGGAGCTCTCGTAAAGTTGCAGCATCTCGCTGGCCGTGGCGAAGCGCACGCCCGGCGTCTGTTTGGCGTGCTCCACGTAGCGCCGCAGAATGGCGTAGCAGCGCTCGGAATCTTCCGCCGTCCGCCGCTGCGGCCGCTGCCACTGGCGCCGCTCCGGGTTCGCGCCCTTCGAGAAATTCACCGCGTCCCAGAACTCTGTGGTAACGAACTCGGTCGGATGATAATACGTGCTGATGACGCCGCCGCCGCGCCGCGCCAGCTCCGCCACATCGGCGTCGAACTGCTGCATGGTCTTGCTGAACTGGCTTTCGTCGTTCAGCTCGGGCCGGATCAGGAAGCGGCCCATGTTGAAAATGTACAGCAGCCCTCCATACCAGAACGGCTGCTCGCCCACTCCCACGTGCGTGCCCTCATCGAGGTAAACCGGGATGCCCATGCGCCGCAGAGCAAGGCTGGTTTGCGGCGCCCAGGAGTTGCCCGGTTGCCCGTAACAGACCGGCGTCACGCCGAAGATGCGGCGCAAGTCGGCCACGCCCGGCCTCTCCCGCCGCTCGAATTCGGCCGCTCCCTCCACGTACCCCATGTCGCGCAAATACAGCGCGGGCGCGGGCGGAATGCTGTGATAGTTGGAGTGATACCCAATCGAGTGATGCGACAGGGCGCGAATCACGTCCACTCGCCCGCGCGCTTCGAGCGTCCGCGCCTTTTCGCCGACCACCTTGAACGTGGCGTGGACGCCCAGCCTGTCCAGGTCCGTCGCAAGCCGCAGCGCCGCATCGTCGGCCGCCGGCTCGATGTAGTCCTCGGTGTCGAACCACAGTACGACGTAAACTGCGGCGCCGCCGGGGGCTGCCCGCAGCGCGACGCTCACCAGCAAGACAAGGAAAATCAGCCTGGGCATCCCCCTATTCTAGCGTGTGCCATCCTTGACACCCCCAAGGGCCGAGCGTACAATCCTCTCCATGAAATTGCCGACCTCGTTCCTCGTGATTTTCCTCTTGGCCGCCGGCCTCGCTTCCGGCCAGCCGCAGACCAAACGCTACCTCTATATCACCTCGCCCGATGCATCTCAGGAAATGGGACGGTCCGGCAACGGCATCCTGATTTTCGATATCGATGCGGGGCATAAGTTCGTCCGGCGCATCGATCTCCCCATCTTCAAGGAAGGTATTCGCGGTTTCACCGGAAGCCTCAAGACAGGCTGCGTTTATTACTCCACAAGCAACCACCGCCTGGGTTGCTTCAATCTGAAGACCGAAAAAGTTGTTTGGGAAAAGACTTACGAGGCGGGGTGCGATCGCTCCTCAATTACTCAGGATGGCAAGAAACTGTATGTCCCTACCGGATGGTGGTATTCCGGGGCAGACAGCGGCTTTCTGGTCGTCAATGCGGAAAACGGCGATCTCATCAAGCGCATCGTTGTCAACCCGCAAGCCCACAATAGCATTGTGAGCCTGGACGGCCGGTTCTTGTTCCTCGGCTCAAGAACGATGCTGACCATCTTTGATACGCGCCGTGAAAACGTGATCCGCCAGATTCCGGATGTGGGCGAATTTGGAATATTCCCCTACACAGTCGATAGCCGCAACCGCATCGCCTATATTTGCCTCGGCAAGCATATTGGCTTTGACGTGGTCGATCTGGAAACAGGAAAGGTTCTGCACCGCGTGTATGTCGGAGAAGAACATATTCCCCACCGGACGCACGGGGCGGCTCTCACGCCGGATGAAAAGGAGCTGTGGATCAGCGATCAGGTCGGCCAGAAGTTGTTCATTTTCGACGCCACCAAAATGCCGCCGGTGCTAAAAGGCCATGTCGAATTGTCGCAAGGCGGCCACGGGTGGGTGGCTTTCAGCCTCGATGGCCG
>DASQHK010000031.1:0-8307 GCA_035632135.1 Bryobacterales bacterium | reverse complement strand
GGCCCGGAGGATGCCCCGGCGCCGGCTGGGCCGCTCGGGCCGCCAGCGCTCCCGGCGGGACTGGCTGACGCCGCGCCGGCTACCGGCTTCCCGCAAGAAGGGCAGAAGTTTCCCTCCACCGCCGCCCCGCAGTTCGCGCAGAATGGCATAAGGCCTCCTTGTCGATGAGCCTTTATACCCCGAGCGGCCCACGTGCGCAATAGTTTTCGTCACCTTCGCTACATCAGATAGCCCCCGGGGCTGGCCGGCTCGGCGTCGCCCTCCTGCTGCATTTCTTTCAGCTTCCGGTAAAGGGTCGTCTTCCCGATGCCGAGCAGGCGCGCCGCCCGCAGCTTGTCATGAGCGGTCATCTCGAGAGCCCGCCGGATGGCGCGCCGCTCCATCCGCTTGAGATTGACGGATTCCAGTGCAGCCTCCTCCGAACCCGCCGGTGCGGCCCGAACGTAGCGCCGGGGAAGGTTCTGTGGCTGGACGAGGCGGCCACCGGCCGAGGCGATGGCGGCTTCTATGCAATTCTTCAGCTCCCGCACGTTGCCCGGCCAGGAATATTCGGCGAGCATCTGCAGGGCGGCATCCGAGACCGTCACCGGCTCGCCTTGCACAATGTGGCGCGCGGCAAAGTGGCGGGCCAGCAGAGGAATGTCCTGCCGCCGCCGGCGCAAGGGCGCGATCTCGATGCTGAGGACGTTGAGCCGGTAGTACAGGTCGAGGCGAAATTGATCGACCGCAATCAGGCGCTCGAGTTCCCGGCTGGTGGCCGAGATCACGCGCACGTCCACCGCCTTGGCGCGATGGCTGCCGAGACGCCGGACTTCACCCTCCTCGAGCAGGCGCAGCAGTTTCGGCTGCATGCCGAGGGGCAACTCGCCGACCTCATCGAGGAATAGTGTGCCTTCCTGCGCCGCTTCTACCAGCCCGGAGCGGTCGGAAGTGGCTCCCGTGAAGGCGCCCCGCGCCACCCCATACAGCTCGCTCTCGATCAGCGTGGGCGCCAGGCACGCGCAATCCACCGTCACAAACGGCTTCCCGCTGCGCTGGCTCAAGGCATGAATGGCGTGCGCCACCAGGCCCTTGCCCGTCCCCGTTTCGCCCAGCACCAGCACCGGACAGTTCAGCCTCGCCGCCCGCAGCATCTCGTCGTACGTGTTGACCATTTCCGGCGCCTCCCCCACCAGCCCCGTGTACTGGATACTCTGCTTGGCCCGCAGCCGCTCGAGCTGGCGCACGCGCACGAAGCGGATGCGCTCCTCGATAGACTCCAGCACCGCCCCCAGGTCGAGCCCAGCCGCGCGATCGAGCACGTCCTGAAAGCCCGCATGCATCAGGGCGACCAACGCGCGCGTCGGGGGCGCCTCGTCCAGGAACAGGTAGAACTGCGCCCGGGGCCGCAGACTTTTCCAGTGCTTCACGAGGCGAGGCAGGTCCTCCCGGGAGCGTTCCGTGAAGAATAGGACCGCATCGACATCCCATTCTCGAAGCGAGGCTTCGACCTCTGCCGGAGCTGCGGCGCGGGCGATGAACCTGCCGGCGGTCAGCGATTCCAGCAGCGCCAAGCCGCCCTCGGCTTCGGTGACGAGCAGCAGGGTAAATTGCTGCGAGTTCATCGCCACCCCCGATTCCCCTGGCGCCGGCCGCCGCCACGGGTGTATCCTGCTCGATGTATGAACAAGTCCCGGCGCCAATTCCTGCAAGCGGCCGCCATGGCGCCCGTCGCGGCCCGCGCGGCCTCGTCTCCGGCCTCATCCATCCGCCTCTCGCTGATGCTGTGGACGCTCCAGGGCAGCTTCGATGAGCACCTGGAGACGGCCGCCCAGGCAGGTATCAGCTCGACCCAATTGGTCAGCGAATGGGCCAACTGGAGCGATGCCGAGTTCAGCCGCATCAACGCGCTCCGCCGCTCGCTACGGCTGGGCGTCGATGCGCTGCTGGCGCAGACGGACTGGAAACACCGTCCGGTCACGCTGGTGAACCCGGCCGACCGTGCGGGCTTTCTCGCCGACTTGCGCCGCGCCTTCGTGGCGGCCCAGAAGCTGGAGTGTCCGCGCATCATCCTCATGAGCGGCGACAACAGGCCCGGCGTCCCGCACGACGAGCAGCTTGCCAGCATCGTGGAGGGCATGAAGCGCGGCGGCGAGCTGGCCGCGCGCGAGAACCTGACCTTGATCATCGAGCCGCTCAACTCTCTGGTGAATCACCCCGGCTACTTTTTGACTTCCGCGGTGGAAGGTCTCCAGGCGGTGAAACAAGTCGATAATCCCCACGTGAAGCTGCTGTTCGACATCTATCACGAGCAGGTGCAGGAAGGGAATATCATCGACACCCTCACCAGGAACATCGACCTCGTCGCCGTTTGTCACGTGGCCGACTGTCCCGGCCGCCACGATCCCGGCTCCGGCGAATTGAATTACCCCAACATCTACCGGGCCATCGCCAAAGCCGGCTTTCGGGGCCACGTCGCCATGGAATACCTGCCGATCGGCGATCCGGTGGCCAGTTTGACGCGAGCCGTCGCCGACTTGCGCAAAGCCGTGGCTTAGAAAAACCTCCCTGGGCTCCATCGACGAATTTCCAGCCGGACTGTAAGCCGTCCCGTTTCCGCCGAAACCCGCCCGTGATATCCTCAGAAACATTCGAGGCTGGTATGCGGCGCGGCTCTGTCCTCTTTGCGATTCTGGCGGTTTGCTCACTGTTGACCGTGGTCTTCGCCCAGCGCGGCTTCCGCGAGTATCCCTACGAAGAGGTCAACCCCGCCCCGGTCCCCCCCGACGCGAACGAAAAAACGGAATGGGCGTTTGCCCGGCTGCGCTATCCCTCCGGCCGCTACGTGCGCTGGCGCCGCGGAAGCTGGCCCACCGACTTCCCCAAGGCCGACCGCCAATTCGTGCAGGGTGTCCGCCGTCTCACCCTCATCCACACGCGCTCCGCCGAGCAAGTGATCGATCTCGACCTCGATGACGGCGAGATCTTCTACTGGCCCTGGGTCTACGCGGTCGAGGTCGGCCATTGGGACCTCACCGATCAGCAGTGCCGGTTATTGCGCGAGTACTTGCTGCGGGGCGGCTTCCTGATGGTCGACGACTACCATGGCGAGCGCGAATGGGGTGTCTTCACGGCGAGTATGAACCGGGTTTTTCCCGACCGCCCGATCGTCGAGATTCCCAACGACGATCCGATCTTCCACGTCTTGTACGATCTGAGCGAAAGGATCCAGGTGCCCGGAACCGCCGCTTTGCGCAGGGGCGTTACTTACGAGTATGGCGGCATCGTCCCGCACTGGCGCTCCATCCGCGACGACAAAGGCCGCGTCATGGTCGCCATGTGCTTCAACCAGGACAACGGCGACGCCTGGGAGTGGGCCGACAGTCCCGATTATCCGGAACGCGCCACGTCCCAGGCCTACCGCCTCGGCATCAACTACATCCTCTACGCGATGACGCACTGAGCGTGCTTAAATCGCCCCCAGGGATTCTTACAGCCGCTCCACAGCCTCCAGGCTGGTGTACCGCGCAATCACGGAGAAGTCACGGTCCTTGTGCCACACGGGGACGCGGTTCTCGACCGCAATCGCCGCGATCAAGCAGTCCGTCGACGAGCGGATCGTGTAGCCTTTCCTCCGTCCCTGGCGGTAAATTTCGGCGGCCTGCAGGAAGGCGCTCAACGGCAACGGGTCGCTCAAGCGGGGAAGCGCCAGAAACGCCTCGTGAAACGCATCTGACAAAGGACCCGCCCGCAGCCCTTGCAGGACTTCCTGGAGAATCGGTCCACAGGTAACGAATTGCAACAAGTCATCCTCGGAAACCCTTTCCACCCATGTCCCGCTGAGAAGCTCGATCCACACCGACGTGTCAACCAGGATCACGATCGCCGGCTCCTGTGCCGCTCCGCTTTTCCAAGCCGATGAGGCCGATCCTGCCGCATTTCCGAAAGGTCGCCCTGCCACAACCCCTGGCCGAAGAACTGCGGAAGGCTCTGGATTCTCCTGACTCGGAGAATTTCATCCAGGGCCAGGTTCACCGCAGCGGAGTAAGTCTTCACTCCCAGCGCCCGCGTCGCCTTCTCCAACAGCTCCCCATCTAACACAAGATTTGTACGTCTCATGTGTATAGTGTAGCACGCCGCCGGGATCGCCAGTCACTGTCCCCGCACCCGCTTCACCAACTCGTCCACCTTCTCGGCGATGATTTCCTCCACCGCCCAGCCGAACGGCCCCGGCTGCCCGTAGCCGATCATCGCCCCGCCGCCCTCGTAGCCGCCTTCCTTCAGCACCCGCTCCGATGGAATGTAAGCAAACACATCGTTCGAGTAGCCCGACACCCACGTGTTGTCCCACCCGTACGCGCCCTTATAGCGCAGAGAGTAGTCCACCACCACCTCGCCCGCCAGCATGACCCACGTGAGGTCGCGCCCGAACTGCCACACCTCCACCTCATAGGGATAGCGATCCGGCAGCTTGCCGTCACGCTCGTAAATCTGGAGCATGTATTTCGCGTGCCGCTGGATGGCCACGCTCTTGTCGTGCAGCCGCCTCTCGAATTCCTCCCGCGAGGGCGGCGTCTGGAACGGGATGTCCACCCGCGCGAAGGCGGCGTTGACCGACCCGCCAATCGGCTTCATCTTGGCTTTCAGCACCTGATCCACCGCCGCCGCCAGAATCTGCCCGTACTTCATCGCCAGCTCGACCGACCGCCGGGGCAGCGGGTTGGCGTCGGCTCCGCATCCCTCCATGAATAGCGCCGTCACGCCCGGATGCTCTTTCTCCAACTCCGCCTGCGCGTAGCCCGCCCAGTCGCCGTTGATCTGATAGTCGTTGAGCACCGTGTTGTGGCAGGCGTAGCCAAACACCAGCGCGCGCAGCGAGCCGTCGGGCCCGCGCACGCTCAGGACCGGGACATCCTGATCCACCGGCCCCGGATATTCGCGGTGGCCAACCCGCCGCCGGTTCACCGCCACCCCCGCCAGCCCCTGCTCGAAGCTCAACTGCGCGGGCGCCAGGTTGTGAATCGCCTCGCCGATCACCTCGACCACGCGATCCTCGAGCCACGCCGTGTAGCGGCGGATCACCGCCACCTGGTCCTCGCCGTAGGGATAAGCCGGCCGCAGCATGTTGCCGATCACCGGCGCGCTGTGCGTGTGAGAGGAGTTCAGCACCAGCCGCTCGCGCGGCAGCCCAAACTGCTTCTGCGCCCGGTCGGCGATCGGTTCCGCCACCTCGCGTGGAAATCCCAGCAAGTCCGACGTCACAATCACCGACGTCACACCCTGGCTATCTTGCAGCGCCAGCGCCTTGGCGTAGATCTGCTGCCGCACGCCCTCCGACGGCCGCGTCCGATCGCCATAGCCTGCCAGCCAGATGGGCTCGCTGGGGGTGATGTTGACACTCGCCGCCCCCGCTTTCCACGCGCTTTGCGCGCTCGCCCCAAGCGCGCCCAGCGCGAGCATCGCCGCCAGCCACAGCACTCGTTGCATGGAGACACCTCCGGCTCGCTCTTCAGATCCTGCGTGAGCAGTTTCCTTCACAGGCAGAACGCCGCCGGCGAAAACCGGCGGGCGCTCCGCCCTACAGAGCTTACCAGAGGAATTTCAGTGAAAGCTGCACGTCGCGCGGATCCTGCGCGGTCCCCGAGATCTGGCCGAACTGCGCCGTCCCGATCGACGATCCCGGGAAGCCGAAATCGGCGTGGTTCATCAAGTTGAAGAACTCTGCACGGAACTGCAGCTTCCGCACCTCATCGATGTTGAAGTTCTTGAACAGCGAAAAATCCCAGTTGTTCAAACCCGGACCGATGACCGTGTTCCGGCCCGCGTTCCCCCACACGTAACGCGCCGCCGGGGCGAAAGCCGTGGTGTTGAAGGCGTTGTAGATGGACCAATTCGACACTTGGTTCGGCTTCCCCACCTCGTTCGGGCGCGCCGACCCATCGCTCTGGTTGGGGAAGTCCCCCGGCTGCGTCACCGTGAACGGCGAGCCGTCGCGCGCCGTAAAGATCCCGTTGATCTGCCAGCCGCCGGCGATCAGGTCGGCCGGCCGGGAAATGGTCTTCCCGTACAGGCGGCCGCGGCCGAACGGAATGTCGTACACCCAGCTCACCGTAAGGCGGTTAGCAATGTTCTGGGTGCACAGACCCCGCTGCTGCCGGAAGTCGCGGCCGTTTTGAACGGAAGTCCCTTCGCCGACGAATGTCGAGTCACTATCGCTGATGCACTTGCTAAACGTGTAGCCGGCAATGAACTGCATGCCGTTCGAGTAGCGCTTCTCGGCCTGAATCTGCAAGCCATGGTAGATGGTGCTGCCGCCGGAGTCGAGACCGTTGATCGTCCCGAAGTTGGGGTAAGGCCGGCGCGGCAGGATGGGGCCGGGGCCCGGGTCCGGCTGGTTGGGGAAAATCTCCCGGGCCATATGGTAGCCGTGGTTTCCCACGTAGCCCACCTGCAGCACGGTGTTGTACCCGAGGTCGTGCTGGATGTTGAAGTTCCACTGCTGCACAAGGCCGTCCCGCCAGTTCGGGTCGATGGAGAAGACCAGCAGCGGCACGGCCGTTCCCAGCGCGACCGGCTGGTTGAGGCTGTACTTCGTGAAATAGAACGGGCTGCTGGGCGTGTTGTCCAAGGTGATCAGCGTCTGGCGAATGAACGGCGGGTTGATGGCGATGTCGATCCAGGTGTTGGCCGGCTCGCGCTGGTAGAAGATGCCGTAAGCGCCGCGAAGCACCGTGTGCCCGTGGCCGAACTGCGGGTTCCAGGCAAAGCCCACGCGCGGCGCGAAGTTGTTGTTGTCGTTGTGCAGCAGCGAAGGCGGCAGGCCGTCCGGATTGCGGCCTGTTGCAAGGGTTGCTGTGCCATTCGAAAATTCCACGCTGGCGATGCTGCCGTCGTCGGAAACAGGCCGGCCCGACCATTCGTAGCGCAGGCCTAGATTGAGGGTAAACGTCTTCGACACCCGCCAGTCGTCCTGGACCCACGGCGCGATGAACGTGTTGCGCATGTGCGGGTCGAAGATGTCGATGCTGCTCTGGACGTTGTGCGGGATGCCGAGCAGGTAATCGCCGAACGGCGAACTGCTGAAAGTGCCGTCATACCCGAAGATCCCCCGGGGATAAATGGCTTCCGGGAACGTGTCGCGGTGCCGCCGCACTTCCGCGCCCGCCTTCACGCTGTGCGAGCCGATCGTTTTGTAAAAGGCGTCCTGCCAGGCATAGACCTCGTTGCGCCACCCGCGCGGCCCGGAGACGTTCTGCCCGCCGTGCTCGCCGAAGCTGGCGAATCCCGTGACGTTCATCTGCGGGATGCCCCAGCACTTCGGGTTCTCGCACAGGCCGCTCATGCCCAGCTCGCTCACCACATTTTCCACGCCTGCCCGCGCCTGAAACTCGTTCTCGCGGAAGCGGCTGTAGCCGATGCGGAATTCATTCATCGTCGCCGCGCCGAACAAGTGCGTCCAGGCCGCGGTAAGGTTCTGCCCGCGCAGCTTCTGGGCGGCGCCGTCGGTGGGAAATAGTTTCGGAAGCCGGAAGTCGTTGTCCTCGAAAATGTAATGTCCGAAGATGGAGTCCCGGTCCGAAATCCGGTGGTCGATGCGCCAGTCGTATTGCTCGGTGTTGAGTTTCTGCGGGTCGGTGGAGATCCAGTTGAACACCGGGTTGGAATTATTCGGCTGCGGCACCCACTTTTGCAGAATGGTGTTGGTAATCGGACTGATGCGGCTGGCCGGGACCCTGTCTCCGGCGAACGGTTGTCCGGTCAGCGGGTCGTTGACCACACCCGCGCCGTTGAAATCGCCGCCGCGCAGGGCCGCGTTCGGCACCGTGCTAAGCTGCGTGATGCCCTTGCGAATGCGCGTGCCCTCGTAGGCGCCGAAGATGAAGGTCCGGTTTCGGCCGTTATACTTCGGCAGAATCACCGGGCCGCCGCCGGCCACGCCGAACTGGTTGCGGCGGAACTCGGGGATGGCCACGCCCGCGCGGTTGTTGAAGAAGTTGTTGGCGTCCAGGTTGTTGTTGCGCAGAAACTCCCAGGCGCTGCCGTGGAACTCGTTCGTCCCGCTCTTGAGCACGGCGTTGATCTGCCCGCCGGCCTCCGTGCCGAATTCAGCCGTGTAGTTGGAGCTTTGCACGCGGAACTCGCGCAGCGCGTCGATGATCGGCTCGACCGCATTCGTGCCATGCTGGACTTCCTTGTCCATGAACCCGTCGATCAGGTACTGGTTGGCCGTCTGCCGCTGCCCGTTCACGCTGAAGGCGGTGCCGCCGGCGCGCTCCACGTAGTGGCCCGCCACCGTGCCGCCGGGGCGGTCCGTGGAGCCGGCCATCA
>DASQHK010000030.1:0-5505 GCA_035632135.1 Bryobacterales bacterium | reverse complement strand
CCGCATCGATCCCGACGGCAAGCTCGCGCGCATCCTCGCCCGCCCCGCCATCACCTCGCCCAACGGCCTCATCATTTCACCCGACGACCGCACGTTTTACCTGGTCGAGAGCAACCAGTCGGCGCGAGGCCCCCGCATGCTCCGCGCCTACGACCTCCAGCCCGACGGCAGCGTCGCCAACATGCGCGTGTTTCACAATTTCTTCCCCGGCCGCAGCGCCGACGGCCTTTCCATCGACTCGGAGGGCAACGTCTACGCCGCCGCCGGCCTGAACCGCCCCCGCGGCTCGCCCGAAACGCTCGATACAAAAGCGGGCATTCATGTTTTTTCCCCCGCCGGCAAAGAGATCGACTTCATCCCCATCCCGGAGGACACTCTCACCAACTGCGCCTTCGGCGGCCCAGATTTGAAAACGCTCTACGTGACGGCGGGTAAGACGCTGTTCCGCTTCCGCACCAAAGTCGCCGGCACCCGCCGTTAGCCGCCATGCCAAGCCCTGAAATTTCTCCCGCGCTCCTCGCGCGCGCCTCCAAAATCAAGCTCCTCCTCATGGACGTGGATGGCGTGATGACCGACGGCCATCTTTACAACGTCCCCGGCCCGCAAGGCGAGATGGTCGAGACCAAGGGCTTCGACTCCCGCGACGGCATCAGCCTGCAGTGGGCGAGCTGGCTGGGCATCGAAACAGGCGTGATCAGCGGCCGCGACTCCCCCGCCCTCGTCACCCGCGCCGCCCAGTGCCGCATGAAGTATGTCTACCAAGGACATATCGAGAAAATCCCCATCTACGAAAAGATCCTGGCCGACGCCGGCGTCACCGACGAGCAGACCGGCTACATCGGCGACGACCTGACTGACGCCCCGATCCTGGCCCGCGCCGGCCTGGCCGCGGCGCCCTCCAACGCCCGGCCCGAGGTGAAGCGCATGGTTCATTTCGTAACCGGTGCGGCCGGCGGCTCGGGCGCCATGCGCGAGGTGGTCGAGCTGATCCTGCGCGCGCAGGGAAAATGGGTCGAGATCCTGCGAAAATATGGGATTAGCGACCCTGACCCATGAAGCAGAAGCCGGCCCCCAAACGCGTCTCTCCGGCGGCTCCGAAACCCTCCGCCAGCCCCCTTCCCCGCCCCGCGCGTTTTCCCACACGCGACCTCCTTTACGCGCTGGCCATTGTGGCCGCCGGCTTCGCCGTCTACTGGCGCAGCCTGCACGGCCCGTTTCTATTTGACGACGCCGACCTGTTCGAGGTCCGCAGCTCCGTGCGCCTGAGGGACTGGGGGGTCATCCTGGCCGGGCCGCGACCGCTGCTGATCCTTTCTTACGTCCTCAACCGCGAGCTGAGCGGCTTCGACCCTTTCTCCTTCCACTTGGTCAGCGTCGTCCTGCACATTATCAATACACTCATTTTGTGGCGCATCGTGCGCCTCCTCTGCGCCTCGCCCGGGCTTTCGCAGTGGCTCACGGCGCGCGCACGCAGTATCCTCGCCGTCTTCGTCCCGCTGCTGTTCTTGACCACGCCGGTCGCGACCGAATCGGTTTCCTACGTCAGCAGCCGCTCGGAGCTGCTGGCGGCGGCGTTTTATCTGCTCGGGATGTGGGCGTTTTTTGCGGCCTGGCGCGAGAAGCGTCCGTGGCTCGCCGCCTTCCTGATCGCATTTCTGTACGGCTGCTCGGTCACCAGCAAGCAGCACGCCATCACCCTTCCCGCCGCTCTGCTGCTGGCCGACTACTTCTTCTTCGCCGCTCAGGACTGGCGGAAACTCAAAGCCAACTGGCGCATCTACGCCGTGCTGGGCCTGGAGATGCTGGTTGGCGGCTTCATCGTCGTCCGCAACGTCATCCACGTTCCTTCCGCCGGCTTCTTCCTCAAAGACGTCACCTGGCGCAGCTACCTCTTCACCCAGTTCCGCATGTATTTCTTATACCTGCGGGTGCTGCTCGTCCCCTTCGGCCTCAACGCCGATTACGACATTCAGCCCTCCCGGACGCTCTTCCAGCACGGCGCTTGGCTGGCTCTGGCGGGCCTGCTGCTCCTGGTCGCGGCCGCCCTCTATTTCCGCCGCCGCTTCGCGTTGGCCTCCTTCGGGACGCTGTTCTTCTTCCTCACTCTCGCGCCGACCTCGACCTTCTTCCCGCTGCTCGACTACGCTGCCGAGCGCCGGCTCTACCTGCCCGCGATCGGCTTCTTCCTCGCCGCCCTGGCCCTGCTGTGCGAGTGGCGCGTTTCCCAGCGCGCGCTCGCTGTGCTTTTCGGCGCAGTGTTGGTCATTTACTGCGCCGGCACGATTGCCCGCAACGCCGTTTGGTCCGACGGCCTCGCCCTGTGGCTCGATACGGCCCAAAAATCGCCCCACAAATACCGCGTCTACACCTGGCTGGGCTTCGAGTATTCCAACCGCAAGATGTTCCCCGAAGCCACCGCCGCTTACCAGAAGGCCGCCGCGCTGGTGCCGCCCCGCACGAAAGAGCAGGCCGAGGTGCTCAGCAGCCTGGGCTCCACCTACAACAACCGCCACATGTATGCCGAGGCCATCGGGTATTACCAGGCGGCTCTAAAAATCACGCCCGACATCGCCACCCTGTGGACCAACCTCGCCGTCGCCGAGCTGCGCCTGAACCGCCACGAAGGCTGGAGCGATTTCGAGCGCGCCATCGCCATCGATCCGCTCGCCTGGGAGCCGCACTTCGCCCGCGGCAACCTCTTGTACCAGATGGGCCGCTACGACCTCGCCATCAAGGACTACGAGCGCGTCCTCCAGCTCATCCCCAACCATCCCGACGCCCTCCACAACCTGCGCGCCGCGCAAGCCATGGCCGCGCGCCAGAAATCCGCCGGCGCCGCGCCGTAATCCCCCGGACAGTAAGCAACAGACCCGCTTTTTTGGTAAAACGTGAGGTTAACTCGGCGGCCTGCCGGCCACCGGCTACGTGTCGTCCAAAGGAGACATTTCTTATGAAACCTGCCCTGGAAAAACTATTCGATCGCCGCAGCTTCGTCAAGTCCTTCGGCGCCGGCGCCGCCGCTCTCGGCGCCGGCCTGGCCATCAGCGATGAAGAACTCGAAGCCTATCCCCAAAACGTCCAGCGCAACTCCAAGCCCAGCGACCTCAAGATCACCGATCTGCGCATCGCCACCGTGGCCCGCGCGCCCATGACCTGCCCCCTCATCCGCATGGACACCAATCAGGGCATCTACGGCCTGGGCGAGGTGCGCGACGGCGCCTCCAGGAATTACGCGCTCGTTCTCAAGAGCCGGCTCCTGGGCGAGAACCCCTGCAACGTCGACAAGGTTTTTCGCAAGATCAAGCAGTTCGGCGGCCACGCCCGCCAGGGCGGCGGCGTGTGCGGCGTCGAGATGGCCCTGTGGGACCTCGCCGGCAAAGCCTACGGCGTTCCCGTCCACCAGATGCTCGGCGGTAAATTCCGCGACCGCATCCGCCTCTACGCCGACACCGACGAGTCCCACGACATCCCGGAGTACTGCCGCCGCCTGAAGATGCGCAAAGACCGCGGCTTCACCTGGCTCAAGATGGACCTCGGCGTAAACCTCGTCCAGCGCACGCCCGGCACGCTCACCCATCCGCTCGGGCCGCCGGCCGGCTTCAACGTCGAGCACATGTTCACCGGCCAGGAGATCACCGAAAAAGGCATCGCTATGATGTGCGAATATGTAGCGGCGGCCCGCGAGGCGGTCGGCTGGGAGATCCCGCTTTCGGCCGACCACTTCGGCCACATCGGCGTCAATAGTTGCATCCGCCTCGGCAAAGCGCTTGAAAAATACAACATGGCGTGGCTCGAGGACATGATCCCCTGGCAGCACACCGTGCTGCTCAAGGAAATCAACGACGCGGTGAATATCCCAATCCTCACCGGCGAGGACATCTATCTCAAGGAGGGCTTCGAGACGCTGTGCCGCGCCCACGCCGTGGACATCATCCACCCGGATCTCGCGACCTCCGGCGGATGCCTCGAAACCAAAAAGATCGGCGACATGGCCCAGGAACTCGGCGTGGCCATGGCCATGCACTTCGCCGGCACGCCGGTTTCCTGCATGGCCAACGTGCACACTGCGGCGGCGACGGAGAATTTCCTGGCCCTCGAAAATCACTCCGTGGAAGTCCCCTGGTGGGAAGATCTCGTGACCGGCGACAAGCCCATCCGCGACGGCGGCTTCATCAAGGTGCCCGAGCGTCCCGGCCTGGGCGTCGAGCTGAACGAAGAAGTTGTCAAACAGCACTTGGCCGAGCCCGGCTATTTCGAGCCGACCCCGCAGTGGGACCGCGACCGCACCAGCGACCGCCTCTGGAGCTAAACGGCCCCTTGACCGGGCCTCGCCGCCCCTTACCGAGCCGCGAGTGTTAACGAGCGGTCCGCCGCTCTGTTTACTCTCCCGGGCCATTCCGTCCACGCCTCCGGCCTCCCCCCGCATTCCATGTATAATCACCTGAATACAGGAGCATTCACCATGACAGAAGCCGGCAATTCCCCATTGAGCCTGGCCCTCGGCCGCCGCGACTTCGTTCGCGCCGGCCTTGGCGTGGCCGCCGTCGCGGCTGCCGCTGCCGCTGCAACCAAACGGCCTCTCGAGCCCCTTTCCCCTGGCATCAAGATCACGCTCCAGATCCCGACGAATTTCAGCGACGAAGACCTCTCGTTTGCACGCCAGATGGGCGTCCGCTACGTCACGATCGGCACCACCGGCGGCACCTACGAAATGTTCGCCGATTTCAAGCGGCGAATCGAAGCCGCCGGCCTCCAACTGACCAATGTTGGCAACACCAAGGTCCACAATATGCCGGAGGTCACCCTCAACCTCCCCGGCCGCGATGAAAAGATCGAAGAGTATAAGCAATACCTTCGCAATCTCGGCAAGGCCGGCATCTACTACACCACTTACGCGCACATGGGCAACGGCATCTGGAGTTCCACGCGCGAAACCACGCGCGGCGGCGCGCCCGCCCGCGCCTTCCATCAAGCCGACGCCAAGGGCTACTGGGTCGGAGCGACCTTCGAGCCCCCGCTTACGCACGGCCGCCGGTTCTCCAAAGAGGAACTCTGGGAGAACTACACCTACTTCATCAAGCAGGTGGTTCCCGTCGCCGAGGAGCAGGGCATTCGCATCGGCATCCACCCCGATGACCCGCCCGTCCCCGAGCTGGGCGGCGTGCCCCGCTGCATCTTCGGCAACTTCGATGGCTACGTGCGCGCCCTCGAAATCGCCAACAGCCCCAACGTCGGCGTCTGCCTCTGCTGCGGCACGTGGATGGAAGGCGGCAAGTATATGGGCAAGGATGTCTTCTCAGCCGCTCGCGAGTTCGCCAGGATGGGCAAGCTCTGGAAAATCCATTTCCGCAACGTGAGCGCGCCCATCCCCGATTTCGTCGAAGCCTTCGTCGACGGCGGCTATACCGACATGAAAAAGCTGATGCGAACGCTGGTCGAGGTGGACTTCCGGGGCATCCTGATCGCCGATCACGTCCCGGGCATGGTGGGGGGCCGCGACGCCGG
>DASQHK010000029.1:0-5572 GCA_035632135.1 Bryobacterales bacterium | reverse complement strand
TGGTCGATGTCCTCGATGGTTTTGTTGGTCATCTTCTGGACTTCGTCGTGGGCGCGCTTGTCGTCGTCCTCGGTGATTTTTTTGTCCTTGAGGAGCTTCTTGATGTTCTCGTTGGCGTCGCGGCGGATGTTGCGGGCGGCGACGCGGTGATTTTCGAGGACGTGGTGGAGGTGCTTGACGAGTTCCTTGCGGCGCTCCTCGGTGAGGGGAGGGATGGGCACGCGCACGATTTTGCCGTCGTTGGCGGGATTGAGGCCGAGGTCGGAGCTGCGGATGGCCTTCTCGATGGCGCCGATCTGGGAGACGTCCCAGGGCTGCACGGTGATGAGGCTCGGCTCGGGCACGGCGAGGGTGGCAAGCTGGTTGAGCGGCGTGGGCGTGCCGTAATAATCGGCGCGCACGTGGTCGAGAATGCTGAGCGAGGCGCGGCCGGTGCGGATGGTGGCCAGCTCGCGCTGCAAATCGCCCTTGGCCTTTTCCATGCGCGCGCGCGCCTGCTGCTCGATTTCTTTGATGGTTCCGTAAGTGGGCGCCGCGGCCGAGGCTGGCTGTTCCTTCATGGTGTCACTCCGTAATCAGCGTTCCGATCGCTTCCCCTGTGGCCACCTTCATGATATTTCCCGCCACGTTGAGATTAAATACCACAATCGGCAGATGGTTCTCGCGGCACATGGCGATGGCGGTGGAGTCCATGACGGCCAGGTTGCGGTCGAGCACGTCCTTATAGGAGACGCGGTCGAAGCGCTTGGCCTTGGGATTTTTTACGGGGTCCTGGTCATAGACGCCGTCGACCTTGGTGGCCTTGGCGATGACCTCGGCCTTGATCTCGACGGCGCGGAGGCTGGCGGCGGTATCGGTGGAAAAGTAGGGGCTGCCGGTGCCAGCGGCGAAGATGAGCAGACGGCCCTTTTCGAGGTGGCGCATGGCGCGGCGGCGGATGTAGGGCTCGGCGATCTGGTGCATCTCGATGGCGCTCATGACGCGGGTGAAGGCGCCGTGCTTCTCGAGGGCGGCCTGGAGGGCCAGGGCGTTGATCACGGTGGCCAGCATGCCCATCTGGTCGGTAGCGACGCGGTCGAGATTGCCGGGGCCGGGCTGGAGGCCGCGGAAGAAATTGCCGCCGCCCACCACGACGCCGACCTCGACGCCCGACTTGGCCACGTCGTAAATCTCGCCGGCGATGGCGGCCACGCGGGCGGCGTCGATGCCGAAGCCGGCTTCGCCGGCCATCGCCTCGCCGCTGAGCTTCAGCAGGATTCGTTTGTACTTCGGCATGGCAAAAACCGATTCACCGCAGAGAACGCAGAGGACGCAGAGAAAAAATCCATTCGATTCTCTTCTAACTGCCTGCCTCGCCTACCTTAAATCTTACGAAGCGGCTTACGGTGATGTTTTCTCCCAGCTTGGCGATCTTGGCCGCCACTAGCTGGCTGACCGTCATGGTGTTGTCCTTGACGAAGGGCTGCTCGAGGAGGCATACCTCTTCATAATACTTTGAGAGGCGGCCCTCGACGATTTTGTCGACGATCTTCTCGGGCTTGCCCTCTTCGAGGGCGCGGGCGCGCTGGATCTCTTTCTCTTTGGCGAGCGACTGGGGGTCCACGTCCTCCTTGCGGATGAAGCGCGGGTCGGTGGCGGCGATCTGCATGGAGATGTCGTGGACGAGTTCGCGGAAATCGTCGGTGCGGGCGACGAAGTCGCTCTCGCAGTTGACCTCGACCATGACGCCGAGCCTGCCGCCGGCATGGACGTAGGTTCCGATGATCCCCTCGCAGGTGGCGCGGGACGCCTTCTTGTGGGCGAAGGCGAGGCCGCGCTTGCGCAGGATGATCTCCGCCTGCTCCATGTCGCCGTTAGCCTCGATCAGCGCGCTCTTGCACTCCATGAACCCGGCCCCGGTCTTCTCCCGGAGCTGCTTAACCATCTGTGCGGTAACCTCCGCCATGAGAACCCACCTTATAAGAGATTTACGATTGATGGATCGGCGATCGGCGATTTGACGGCCGCGAACGCCCGGTGGCACGCGGGTTCCATCGTCAATCCGCCAATCGTCAATATCGGCCGGTTATTCGGCGTTCACCGCCGGGGCTTCCACGACCTCGACGGGATCGGAAGCCTCCGAAGCAGGTCCTTTGCGGGCGTGGGTTTCGGGTCCTTCCGGCGCTTCTTCCACCAGCTCGCGCTCGCGGGCGGCGATTTCGGTGAACGGCACGTCGGCCATGCTGAGCAGTTCCTGGCCGCTCTCCTCGGCTTCCTCGGTGATGATCTTCTCGGCCACGAACTCGTGCTCGGAGGCCAGCGCCCGCCCTTCGATCACGGATTCAGAAACCTTATTGGCGAACAGGCGGATGGCCCGCAGCGCATCATCGTTGCCCGGGATCACATAGCTCACCTCATCGGGGTCGCAATTGGTGTCCACAATCCCGACCACGGGGATTCCCAGCTTGCGCGCCTCCTTCACGGCGATGGCTTCCTTGCGCGAGTCGATGACGAACAGCACGTCGGGCAGCCCGGGCATTTCCTTGATGCCGGCCAGGTTGGTTTCGAGCTTCTTGCGCTCGCGCTCGAGATGGATCACTTCTTTCTTGGGGCGCGCCTCGTAGCTGCCGTCGGCGGCCATGCGGTCCAGGTCTTTGAGGCGCTTGATGGAGCGCTGCACGGTCGTCCAGTTGGTGAGCAGGCCGCCGAGCCAGCGCTGGTTCACCCAGAACATGCTGCAGCGCTGCGCTTCCTCGGCGACGGCTTCCTGCGCCTGGCGCTTGGTGCCGACGAACAGAATGGTCTTGCCCTGGGCGGCCATCTCGCCGACGAACTTGGCGGCTTCCTTAAACAGCTTCAGGGTTTTTTGCAGGTCGATGATGTAGATGCCATTGCGTTCGCCGAAGATGTATTCCTTCATCTTCGGATTCCAGCGCTTGGTCTGGTGCCCGAAATGAACGCCCGCTTCGAGCAATTCTTTCATCGTAATGGACGGCAAAAATCCTCCTCTCTCCAGCGGGACTTCAGCTACGGCCTCCCGTCTCTTCCAAACGAGATTTGAGCCGGAAGTCCGAAAAGCACCCGCTGTGGTACTGCTACTGCATACAGCCCGCGACTTTTAGCGCTTGGAGAACTGGAACCGTTTCCGGGCGCCCTTCTGCCCATACTTTTTGCGCTCGTGCTGCCGGGCGTCGCGCGTCAGGAAGCCCAACTGCTTGAGCTTGGGGCGCAGCTCCGCGTTGAAGTCCACCAGCGCCCGAGCGATGCCGAGCCGGGTCGCCCCGGCCTGTCCCATGGGCCCACCCCCGTGCGCCAGCACGAGGACATCAAATTTGTCGGCGGTCTCGGTGGCCAAAAGAGGCTGGCGCACCGCGGCCCGCGCGGTTTCCGTCTGAAAATATTGTTCCACGCTGCGGCCATTGACGCGAAATTCGCCCTTGCCCGGCCGCAAAAATACGCGCGCCACCGAAGTCTTGCGCCGCCCCGTGCCTAGATGCTGAACCTGCATAATGAAATTCGTGCGCTCCTAGCTTTTCTTCGCTTGCTTGCTGCGTTTTTGTCCGGGCTTCCTATCCGAAGCCACCAGCGGGGCGGGCTTCTGCGCCTGGTGCGGGTGCTGCGGCCCGCGGTAGACGCGCAAGTGCGTCGCCATGCGCTTGCCCATCTTCGTTTTCGGCAGCATGCCGCGGATGGCTTGCTCGATCATGCGCTCCGGATGCGTGGCCCGCATCTTGGCGGCGTTGCGCTGCTTGAGGCCGCCGGGGTAGCCGGAATACCACTGGTAAATCTTGTCTTGTTCCTTGCGCCCGGTGAGCCGCACTTTGGCGGCGTTGACGACCACCACGTGGTCGCCGGTGGGCAGGAAGGGCGTATAGTCCGGCTTATGCTTGCCCATGAGCAGCATGGCCGCCTGGGAGGCCAGCCGCCCAAGCACTTGGCCGTCGGCATCCAGCACAAACCAATCGCTTTTGATCTGGGCCGGAGCGGGGATGTACGTCGCCATCTCTAAGAGACTCCAATCGCCATTATCCAAAAACATTTAGCTTAGCGGACCTGGGGCCGGAAGTCAAACGGGGGCAAACGAGGTGGAACGAGGTGGGCCTTAATGGCTCGACTGACCGGCGGGCGGGTGGGTGTTTTCTGAGGTAGGCCTGGTCTGGTCCACCTTTCGCTCCGGCAGAGGCCGTGAGCTCCAATCTCGACTCGAGGCCGCAGTCTAGGCACCATAAGGGTTAAGCTAATGGGAGGTTAGCGGGATGACCGCGCCGCAGAACTCCGGTGCCACGGTATGCAACTGGGTGAGGCCACTGCGAAGGCGAACCAGATCCTGGACGAGGAGCGCGCCTCTCCTACCATCAGCTACAAGCTGAACGCAAAAGAGCTCTCTTCGCCGCTGCAGGTCGCCGCCGACCTGCACGAGTACGAGGCATTGAACCGGATTAGTTCCCAGCGACCCCGGCCGGTGGAGGACAAGCTGCGTCTCTGGAGCTTTGAAAGTACCAACTACTCCTTACTGCGCGCCCTACTCTCGCAGGTCGCCGAGGAATCAAGGCCTGCCTTTTTCAGCGCGGTGCTTAGCCGGATGGCTCTGGCGCCTGCGTGCGCGTACACCCGACAGGTTTATCAACCTAGCTGGAACCAGCTTGTCTCGGAGTTGCCGCTCGTTGCCGAATTCTGCGTGCGAAACGGGGCCAGTCGGGAGTTTTTCAGGGCGCTCGGCGAGGCCGGTCCATTGCCGGGCCACGCGGTTTTGCTGCGCCACTTGGAGGACATGATCGCGCTCAGTTTCACCGTTTTCAGTGAGGCCGAGTATCAACAGCTTGACCCCTGTATTCGCAGCTTCCGGGAATCGGCCGAACGACGGCTTCGGCAGGACGAAGGGCGACACATCACATATCAATGGCCAGGAGGTGCGAGCGTCAAGCCGCTCGGCCTGCTTCAGGAGATCGTCGGCGCTGCCGATGGCATACGCGAAGAATGCAGAAAGGCCCGCTATCTTTATCCTCAAAGGTTCGCTACTTGAGGGTCTGAATCTCGAAATCAACCAAGACAAGAAGGTGGTCCAGGGCTACCTGCGGGCATTCAATTTCAGTCAGAACTTGACGCGAAGCCTCGACGAGGCAGAGCGGCTTTACCAGGAGGGCGACAGCGCGTTCAGTCTAAAGGCCAGCATGGGGCACCTCCGCAGCTTCCTGGAGAATCTCCACGGGGAGGTGCTGCCTGCCCTCCAGGCGAGGTCCGGAGGCCCGGTTCCTGAGAACTGGGGTGAGGGGCTGCGGTACCTTCGAGAGCAGGAGGTCGTCTCCAAGTCGGAGGAGGGGTTTGCGGCGGGGCTTTACACCCTTATCAGTGACCAGGCGGTTCATCCATTGGTAGCCGAGCGGGAATATGCGCGGTTGGCCCGGAACGTCGTCATCGAGTATGCGTTGCTCTTTTTGCGAAAATTAGAAAAGCTGGGCCTGAGGTAACCGCAGTGATCCTCCCAGGACGGCAAGGGTGGTGTAATGCAGGTGGACACGGCCTGCTCAGTTCGCGGGCGGGTTCGGCAGCCGGACGGGGACCGTACTGATCCATCCATCGCCGTTCGATGGGC
>DASQHK010000028.1:0-7464 GCA_035632135.1 Bryobacterales bacterium | reverse complement strand
ACCGCGAAGTGCTTTTCGACGCCGGGAGCCAGTGTGTCCTCGGTAGTTTCGATTTTCTGTTGGGTGAGCAGGATGCCTTCCGTGTCGAGGAATTCGATGTGCAGGATCAGGCCCGCCACCGGCTTCTCGCCGGTAACCCTCAGGTCGCCCTCGTAGGTGATAGCGCCTTCCTGGCGGGAAGTCGAGACTTTCAGGAACTGGATGTCGGGCTTGCGGGGAGGCTTTTTCGGGCCCGCGAAGGCGAGCGGGATAAGCGCTGCGGTCAGGAGAAGCGACCTTCGCGACAGCATACTTAAGGCAACAGAACCAGGGGCGCCCGGGGAAAGGCAAACCTGCGGCCCACTTCATCCACCACGTTCACCTGACAGATATAACGGCCCGGGAGCAGGCTCGCAAGAGGAAGCTGGAACTGGAACGGCATGGTCTGGCGGCGGCCGGAGGCGAGCGCGGTGAGGCGGACCGGGGTGGACTCGAAGGCCTTGACGTGGCCGCGATAGAAGCTGACCGTGGCTGCGACGTCGGGAGCTTTTTGTTCCGTGTCGGCGGCCGGATTGTACACCTCGAAGTAGACGTAAAGGTTCTGGTCCTTGCGGAAGACGCGGGTGATGCTGGGGACAAGCTTCTGGCCGTCGTGGACCAGCGGGTGAATGGCGAGGAGCTTGCTCTTCTTTTCCGCCGCGCCCACGGCCGCGTCCAGCGGCTCGCGCTGGCTGCTCCACACCACCGAGCTGAGGCGCAGGCGGTTGTTTTGCGCCGCGAGATCGGGGACTTCGAACTTGGTCTCAAAAGTACCCATCTTGCCGGTCTCGTTTTCGCGGGCGAGGAGCTTAATCTTGTAACGGCCGGGCGCGAGCGTGAAGCCGGTGTCGTATTCGAGGTTGCGGCGGGCGAGGCGCGCGGCGCTGGTCTGGTCGAGCTTGACGCGAATGCCGTCGCGGACCGAGGAGACGAGCTTGTCTTTTTCGTCGCGCACCTGGCCGATGAAATCGAAGGTGGTTTCTTCATTGGCGCCCTTGCGAGCGAGCGAGATTTCCGAGCCGGGAATCTTGAGGGCGACGGGGATGAAATAGCGCTCGCCGGAGAGCCAGAAATAATCGACCTCGAGAGCCAGAGGCAGGTCGGTGATGGGGTCGCCGAGCAGAAGCGCTTCTTCGAGCTGGCGCTCTTTATCTTCGGTGGTGAAGCGGCCAAACTCCTTGGCGGCGAAATAGCCGGAGCGGTAGTCGAGCTTGGCGGATTCGCGCTTTCCTTGCTCGCTCTTGCCGCGGCTGCTGGCGCGGAAGGCTACCTTGATGCGGCGGTAGCGCCCGTCGTGGCGGGAATTCGCGCTGTAGTAGCCGAGGATGTAGTAGCTGCGAACGTCGGACTGGGCCTGCACGATGCCGAGCGAAAGCTCGTTGCTGTCGAAGAAGGCTTTCCCGCCAGTGTCGGCGGCGAGCGTGGAGAGGGTCTCCTGCTGGTCGTTGAAGCGCTCGCGCTGGTTTTGCTGTGACGCTCCGGTGAAGATGCCGGTTCCGCGCGGCGCAGCCGTCGAGGCGTCGCCGCCGGGAGGCAGCGCCATGAGCCCGCGGGCGTCGACGGGATAGAAGGCCACGTTGGAGCGGACGGCGGCATTGACGGTGGCGCGAAGCTGGGACTGGTTTTCGACGCCGGTCTTGCCGACGCCGCTCGAGAAATAAACGAGAGCCTTGCGCTCGGGCAGCGCAGCAAGCGTTCGGACGGCGGATTCGAGCGCGCTCAGCTTGCGGTCGGTGTTAAAGATATTGAACTCGGTTTCGTCGGCGACGAAGGCCGCGCCGGTGTCTTGCCCCAAATCCGTGCCGGTGTCGGCCTCGGTCGAAAGCTCGTTCATGGCGCCGGTGCGGAGGCCGTGAATGACCTCGGTGAGGCGGTCGCGGTCGTCGGTGAAGTCCTGGGCGGTCTTGAGGTCGGTGGAGAAGGTCATTACCGAGACCAGGTCGGCGGCGGTCATGCGCTGGCTGAGGAACTGCAGGGCCGCCTCCTGGGCGCGGATCTGGTCGGCGGGAGCCATGGCCGAGAGATCGAAGAAGAGAACGATGAGGCGGCGGTCGCGGTAGCGGGGCGAGCCGGCTGGCGCGGGGGCTGCGGCAGGAGCCGTCGGCGCGGCGGCGGGCTTCGGAGCCGGGGCGGCGGGGCGGGTCGAAAGCGCTGCGGGCTTCACAGGCGGCAGCGGCTCAAGGGTCAGACGCTGCGACTCGAAGACGGAGATGGTTTGCGGCTTGCCGTCTTCGAAGAGTTGGAAGTCTTCTTTCTTAAGGCCCTCGATCGGGTTGCCGTTGCGGTCGCGGACGGTGACATCGACGATGACCAGGTCGGAGGTGGATTCGAACCGGGTGATTCCCTGGCGGGCAGGGGCGGCCGGGCGTTGTTCTTGCCGGCCGGGGGCGGCCGGTTGCGGCTGTTGCCCGGGCTGCTGGGCAAGGGCGGCCAGGCTGAGTATTAACAGTGCAGTAGGGGCTCGCATAGATCAGAAGCGGAAGCGCATCGTGGCGGTCAGGGAGCGCATGGGGCCGGTGGCGGTGGCGAGTCCGTAGTTGGAGGCGTTGACCACCGTAGCCAGCGAAGAGAAGCTGACTTGGTTGGTGAAGTTCTGGCTGTCGACGCGGAACTCGAGGCGGCGGCGATCGCTCGCGCCCACCTTGAAGGACCGGCCGAGCGAGAGGTTGAAAGACCAGGCGCCGGGGCCGGGAATCGTGTTGCGGCCGGCGTCACCGAAGCGGCCCGAGGGCGGAAGCGTGAAAGCGGCGGCGTTGAAGAAGCCGGAACCGGCTTCGACGGGCTCGCCCGTCGCGTCGGCGCGGCCGCTGCCGACGGAGCCGGTGCCACCGGCGTCGGCCTGATTGCCGAGCACGCGGGCCGTGAAAGGCGTGCCGGAGGAGGCGGTAAGGCCGCCGCTCAGGTTCCAGTCTTCGAGCAGGCGCGCGCCGAAGCCACCGCCGCGGAGAAAATACGCGTTGGGACCGACCGGAGACGTGAACACGTAGAAGAGCGTGAGCGTGTGGCGGTGGTCGAAGGTGGAGAGGCCGCGCTCGGCGGCGAGGTCCTTATCATTCTGCGCGACGACGGCGCCCGCGCCGCCGAAGGTGGAGGCGTTGTCGATGGACTTGGAGAAAGTGTAGAGCGCGTTGAGGGAAAGGCCGCGGCGAAAGCGGCGGGTGAGGCGCACCTGGGCCGCGTGGTAGATGGAGTTGCCCTCCGAGCTGTCGAAGGTAAAGCCGACGGCGTTGCCGATCTGCCGGCGCTGCTCGGCGGTGAGCGGCGAGCCGGGGGCGGCGCGGTTGGGGAGGCGCTGGATGTCGAGGTCGGTGCCCTTGGTGCCGACGTAGCCGAGCTCGAGGATCAGCGAGTGCGGCAGCTCCTGCTGGAGATTGAAGTTCCAGGTTTGCGCGTAGGCGTCGCGATAGCCGCGGTCGACCGCATAGGTATTGGTGATTTGCTGGCTGGGGGCGGCCGCGAATCCGTTCTGGAGCGTGAGCGGATGGTCGAGGCTGGTGTTCAGCGTGGCTGTCGAGGCGAAGGGCGGCTGCGACGCCAGGCGGCTGGGGAACTGCGTGTAGATGGAGCCGTTATAGAAGATGGAGTAGCCGGCGCGCAGCAGCAGATGATGCTGCGGGAACGGCCGCCAGGCGATGCCCAGGCGCGGCGAAAAATTGTGCTTGTCGGGATTGATCAAAGCATCGGGAAACGGCCCGCTATAGGGCCCGCTTTGGCCGGGCGTGACGACGGCGACGCCGGTGAAGTAAGGCGCGATGTCGAGGTTGGCGATGCGGCCGTATTTCTCGGTCAGGGGAGCGAAATACTCGTAGCGCAGGCCGAGGTTGATGGTGAGATTGGGACGGAGGCGCCAGTCGTCCTGGCCGTAGGCGTTGTAGACCGTGCCTCGGAAGTAGGTATTGGAACCGCCGAAGCGGACGGAACTGGCCTGCGGAAGGCCCAGGAGGAAATCGGCGAAGTCGTAGCCGGTGCCCGGCAGCGGGCGGCCCTGGCCGTCGAAGGCGCTGGTGGCCAAGCCGCTGAAGGTGAACGTGCCGCGGGCGTCCTGATCGGTGCGGGTGTTGAGCTGCATGCGGCGGTACTCGCCGCCGGTGGTGAGGTTGTGAGAGCCGCGCACGATGGTGACGCCGTCGCTGACGGAGGCGGTTTGATCGCGGCGCAGCAAGGGGCTGGAATCGGTGAGGCCGCCGAAGTTCGTGAAGTTGAGGTTGGGCGGGCCGTAGTTGATGGGGTCCTGGGCAGTGCCGCGGATGCCCAGCGCGGCCGCTACATCCTCCTTATAGGCAAAGAAGGGAACGATGTTGTTGCGGTTGCGGCTGAAGTTGAAGGCCACCCGGTTGAGAAGCTTGGGGCCGAAGTTGTGGGTCCAGGCGAGGGTGGAGTTGAAGCCCTGGCCGTCGGTCGAGTCGCTGAAGCCGTAGAGCTGCGCGGTCTGGGAGGTGCGTGCCTGGCGGTTGAAATTGAGCGAAAAGCTGTCGCGGCGCGAGAGGGTATGGTTCAGGCGCAGGCCGAGGTTGTCGGTGTTATTGCCGGTGGAGGTTGTGTATTGGTAATTCTGCACGAGGCCGGGCTGGTTGGGCAGCGGCAGGAAGCGCAGCAGGCCCTGGGCGGCGGGGTTGTCGAGGCTGGCCGGGACGCGGTTGCCGGGGAAGGGCTGCTGCGTGGCCGGGTTGAAAATCGACGCGCCGGATTGGGAAAAATCACCGTTGCGCTGGTCGGCGGTGGGCAGCGTGGCGGTGGCATTGAAGGGGTTGCGGGCGCGCGTGCCGAAGTAACTGACGAAGAAAAACGTGCGATCGCCGGTGATGAGTTTTGGGATGTGAAGCGCGCCGCCGGCGACCAGGCCAAAGCGGCTCTGGGCGTAAGAGGGTTTGGCGACGGTCTGGCCGGTGAGCGAGTAAGGGCGGGCGTCGAGGGCGGAGTTGCGCAGCGTGAAGAACGCCGCACCGCGAATGGCGCCGCGACGGTTGTTGCGGTTGCCGAAGTTGGCAGCGCGTCCGCCGGGGCCATCGGGACCGCGCGGTCCGCGACCGAAGCGGCCGCCGCCACCGCCGAAGCCCCGGCCCCCGCCACCGAAGCCGCCGGGGCCTCCTGGCCCTCCAGGCCCGCCGCCCGGGCCTCCGAACGGGTTGCCTGGCTCGCCGAACTGGCCGTTGGCGCCGCGCTGCTGCGCGAATTCGGCGCGGCGCTGGCCGAACATGTCTTCTTGCGTGACGGCGCTGAGACCCTGGCTCAAGCTGCCGGTGACGAGAAACGCTTCGTTGGTGTCGCCGGTTGGAGCTGCCGGCGCGGGCTGCGACGGGGAGAGCGTGTCGAGGACCTGGTTCTCGACGTTTTGATTGATGGCGAGAGTCTGGAAGCCGTTCTGGGCCCGCGCGGGCGCCCCAGAGGAAGCTCCGGCGCGCGCGCCATTGGCCGTCCGAGCGGGAGCCGCGGAGGCGCCATTCGAGGGCGGACGTAAACCCGCGGCGGGCGCCGCGTGCGCCGCCGGCCCGGCGGTCTGCGGTTTCGTGAGCGCCACGCGCGGCGCGAGTTGCAGCAACCAGTCGGCGGTGGCCGGCTGCTCGGCGATGGTGACCTCACGGCGCGAGTTGACGAAGCCGAACATCTCGACCTCGACGCTCCAGGCGCCGGGCGTGAGATTGTCGAGCGAATAGCGGCCCGCTTCGTCGGTGACGGTGAGAAGTTTCTTGTCGCCTTGCGTGGCGGTGATGGCCGCGCCGGGGATGGGCTGGCCGCCCGACGACACCGCTCCCGTGAGTTGCGCGGCCATAACAGGGCTGGCCAGGAGAAGGGTTGCCAGAATCAGGAACGAAAAGACCACCACAAGAAAAGACTACCCGAACAGCGGTCCGGTTACCAGCGCCGGCGCGGGAACTCAAATGTTCCCGCCCCTCCAATTCCTTGCCAAAGAAGGGCGGGACGGGTAGAGTCTCTGTTTGTGGAGGCGGATATGACTCGACGGGAATGGTTACAGGCTTCGAGCGCGGCCGCGGCGGCGGGGCGGCTGGGGGCGGCGGCGCCACAAGACGCATCACCGCGCGACATCGTGATCTCCAGCGCAACGGGCGGAATGCGCTGCTGCGCGCGGGCGTTCGAAATCTTGAAGAGCGGCGGCGATACGCTGGACGCGGTGGTGGCGGGCGTGAACCTGGTGGAACTGGACCCGGAGATCACCAGCGTGGGCTACGGTGGGCTGCCGAATGAGGACGGCGTGGTGGAGCTGGACGCGTGCGTGATGCACGGGCCGACGCGGCGCGCCGGGTCAGTCGCATCAATACAAGGTATCAAGACGCCGTCCAAGGTGGCCCAGCGCGTGATGGAGCGCACCGACCACATCATGCTGGCGGGGCGCGGCGCGCTCGAATTCGCCAAGCGCGAGGGGTTTCCGGAAGAGCATCTGCTGACGGAGAAGGCGCGGCTGGCGTGGCTGGTGTGGAAGGAATCGCTGCGCGACGCGGCTGGGCACGGGAACTGGGGGCCGGGCTTGGATTCACCGGAATGGAAGGAGCAGAAAAAGGCCGAGCTGCTCAAGCAGTTTCCGGCCGCGAAGCCGGAGTGGATCGAGTGGGCAATGCGCGTGGCGGCGCATCCGCCGACAGGGACCATCAACTGCCTGGCGCTCGGCCGGAAGGGCGAGATATCGGGGGTGACGACGACGAGCGGCCTGGCGTGGAAGATCGCCGGCCGGGTGGGCGACTCGCCGATCATCGGGGCGGGGCTCTACGTGGATCAGGACGTCGGTGCGGCGGGATCGACCGGGCGCGGCGAGGAGAATATTCGCATCGCTGGCGGGCACACCATCGTGGAGCTGATGCGGCAGGGCAAGCATCCGCGCGAGGCGTGCCTGGAAGCGCTGCGGCGCGTGGCGCGAAATTTCAACAACGACCGGACGCGCCTGGAGCAGTTTGACCTGTACTTTTACGCGCTGCGGAAGGACGGCGAGCACGGCGCCGCTTCACTGTGGAGCCGCGTGGATCACGAAGGGACACTGCGGCCGGCGCGGTACGTGGTCAACGACGACGGGACGAGCCGGATGGTGGAGGCCGCGCACCTGTTGGAGAAGAGGTGAGGCTGGCGGCGCTCGGCGCGATGCTGCTCGTCGCGAGCGGGTGCGCGCGGCGCGGCGTGATTCTGGATCACGACGGCGGCATCGACGACTACGTGGCGATGGTGATGGTGCTGGCGTCGGGGGAGCGGGACGTTCGAGGAGTCACGATCGCATTCGGTGATTCGTACCCCGATCAGGCCGTGGATGCAACGGAGCGCTTGCTGGCGCATTACGGCGCACGCGTGCCGGTGGGGGAATGTGGGCCGGCGCTCCGTGGGAAGAACGAGTTTCCGGCGGCTTGGCGGGCGCGCAGCGCGGCGGTGGCGAAGCTGCCGGCGTTCGCGCGGCAGGGGGCGTCGAGGCAGACGGGGGATGCCGTGGCGGTGCTGCGGCGGGCG
>DASQHK010000027.1:0-4380 GCA_035632135.1 Bryobacterales bacterium | reverse complement strand
GTCCTGGGGGTGCGGGGCCAGCAAGCGCGCCACCGGCAGGCCCGTGGCTTTGCCCAGCAGATCGTAAACCGCGATGAGGACTCCTTGGATGCCGTCATCTTGCAGGAATTCCCACGGCGAGCGGCCCACCATGCGCCGGAGCACGGCCTCGGCCTCGGCGCGCTCCATCTTCGCCTCGCCGATTCCGCTCACCCCGGCGTCGGTGTGCAAGCGCACGAAGATCGGCGTGAAATGCGTTTGATCGCGCTTCTGGCGGCTCCAGCTCGCGTTCCACGCCTCGCGCAAGTGCCCGGCCATCGGCACCCGCACCGGCAGCAATTCGTATCGGCTGATGCGCAGCGAGACGGCGTCGCCAGGCGCGGCCGCCGCAACGCCCCGCCAGTGCGGCCCCGCCGCGCCCAGGGCGGAAACAAGCTGCAGCACTTCTCGCCGGCTCGGTCTAGCCATGCGTCACGTCTGCCCTTCGAGCCGGAGCCTTTCGCGCCCGCCTGCGCGCCGTCATTCTCGCGTTGCTCTCCGCGGGCCCGGCCCCGCTATTGCTGTTCCTTGAATCCAAAGCAATACACCCGCGAATCGAAGGTGGTCACGTAGACGCGGCCGCTCGAGACGGCCAGGCCGCTGAAGTGCGTCCAGCTATCGATGGTGTCCCGGCTCGAGTAGAGTTCCTTGCCGGTGGCGGCGTCCAGCGCGTAGAGAACCGCGTTTCCGGTCTTATTCTTGACGCGCTCCGGGGAAGTGAATAGCGCGCCGTCCTCGCGCACCTGGCGCGCGTATTCGCCGGTCGAAAGCGCAAAGACCACGTTGCCGGCGATCACCGGCGGGTCCGGCCCGTTGAAGTCGCGTGAAATCCAGACGGGCTCGAGCGCCGGTTTGTTGTTTTCCACGCCGAGATGGAAGGCCATGATGCTGCCATTGGGCGCGGAACCGTTGGCGTATTTGAACTTCGGCGCCTCCTCCGACGGCGGTCCCCAGGTCGGGGCGAGCAGCCAGCGCTCCCCTTGGTCGTCCTCATAGGTAGAGAGGCTGCCCCACACGCCCCTCCCGGCAAAATCGATGTCGTCGTTGGAATAGCGCTGGCGGAACAAAGGCGTGCGATGGTCAGCCCCCCCGAGCGACGCCGCGTCGAGCAGAAAAATCGCGCCTTCTTTGCCCGCCGACGCGATCAGCTCCCAGTTCTTGAAGTGGAACGCCACCGGGCTCGCCGACCCCATGTCCAGATCTTTTTTCGTGATGAACGCGCGATTCGCCGGCGTGAAGTAATCAACCAGCTTCAGATCACCGGCGCTCAACGCCAGTACGGTGTCGGCAAACCTGCCGTTGGGAGGGTCCCAAACGCCGTCGCCGGTCTGCGCGTAAATCAGGCCGTTCGAGCCGGCCACCACGCCGGCCCGCCCCCAAATGCCCGCGCCCCCGCCGATGCTGTCATAGAACTGCATCACCGGACGGGCCGGATCGCTCACCTTCATGGCGTAAACGCCCGAGCGCGCGCCGCCGCAGCCCTGCGAGATCGCCGTGTAAACGACCCCGTCCACAAAATTCAGGCTCCAGTTCTTCGAGAATGGGAGCACAAACTGGGTCGGCGGAAAGCGGTCCTCGCCGTTGATGATATTCAGGCCGTGCAGCTTGCCGTCGCTGGTGATCAGGAAGATGGTTCGCGATTTCTTGTCCACCACCGGCGTCGCGTTCAAATCGCCCGGGCACAGCCAGTGCCGCCGCTTGGGCTGGTCGGGATTTTCGAAATGCTTCTGCCACAGCGGCTTGCCGGTTTCGCTATCGAGGGCGTACAGGTTGTCGGAGCTGCCGGCGATGTAGACCAGGTCTTTGAAGCCGTGCGGCGTGATGGCGTTTTCCAGCACGATCGGCGCGCTGAGCGACGACATCTCGAGGGGAGCGTTATCGAGCTGGCTCTTCCACAGCAATTGCAGCTTGGAAACGTTGTCCTTCGAGAAGTGTTTTTCCTGAGCGGCCCAGCCGGTCCGCTGCGGGTTGCCGCCGAAGGTCAGCCAGTCGGTCGCCACCCGCGACTGGGCCAACAGAAGCGTCGAGAAAAGCAGAACAACGAGATTGCGTGCGCGCATCGGTTTCACCAAGAATGGATAATGATGGTAGCGCAACGGCGGTCCGGCCGACAAGACGGGTTGCCCCGGGCGTCCCGGCGGGCCGCGGCGCCGATCTACTGCTCTCCGGCCAGGACGCGGGCGAGCGTCTTTTCGAGATTCGCCCCGCGTAAAGCGCTTCCGCGCGCGATGACCTTCCCGTCCCCATCGACCAGGATCAGCGTCGGCAGGCCGCCGACCTCAAAGCGTTGCGCCGTCTCGCCCGCAAAGCCGCCGGCTGCGAAGGCGTGCAGCCATGGCATCCTCCACTTGCTCTGGCGGAACTTCGCGACTTCCTGTACGTTTTCGTCGAACGAAACGCTGAGGATGTCGAAGTTCCAGAACTTGAATCGCTCGTAGACCTCCTGGAGGTAGGGCATCTCTTTGACGCTGGGGTTGGACCACGAAGCCCAGAAATCGATGAGATAAGTCCTCCCGCTAAAGTATTCGTTGTTGTAAACGCCGCCCGGCTGATCGAGCGCGGCGAAGGCAAACTCTGGAACAATCTGGCCGGGGTTGGGCCCGGTGGAGGGTTTGGGCGGGGCTTTCTTTGCCCCGCGCTCGCCCGCGGCTTGGGCGGCCTTGGGTTTCGCCCCGGCGCCGGCGCCATCGGGCTGGCTGTCCGTTTCCGGAGCGGCGCTCTCCGCAGGCGCGGCGACCCGGGGGCGGATGACCTGGGGCAAGCCCGTCCGGGAGGCCTGCCGCCGGGCTTGGTCGAATGACTCGATTCCGTCGAGGCCATCGGCTCCGACGTAGCCCTGGAGTTTCTGGCCCCCCGCCTCCACGCTGACGGCATAGCACGGCCGCTCGGAGCCGGCCAGGGCAAACCGGATCTGCACCGGGTCCCCTCGCTTCAGCCTCGCCAGAACCGGATCGCCATCCGAGCAGCCGGCCCGCAGCGGGTAACGATCTTGTTTGACCGTCGGCGGTTTGAGTTGCTGCGCGCAAAGCAGGCAGGATGCCGCGAGGGGCAACAGGATCAATCTCACGATACTGATGGTAATACTAACAAGGAGGGATTGGCTTGCCGCCGGACCGTTTGCGATCGCGCCGATGCGATCAGGCGGCGAATTTGTCCGTCTTCCGGTGCGGCGGCTTGAGCGTTCGTTTCTCTCCCTCGCGCGCCAGGGCGTAGGCCGGCATGCGCCCGCGCTTGCCCCGGCTGCGCGCCAGCCGCTCCAGCGCCCGGGCCACTTCCTCCAGTTGTTCAATTTCCTTAAGCACGTCGGCCAGCGCTTTGTTGACGTTCACCGCAGGCTCACCTCCTCGCCGCTTACGCCGTGGCAATATTCTAATGGTAATAGTAGGCTCTATAAGACAAAAAAGTCAAGGAATGATTGAAACATTTCCATTAATTTTCCCGCGGCCGCCGGCCTTCCCCGGCTGGAACTTGCCGGATTTTCCCCCGGCTTTTTCCCGCGGCCCAGTGGCCGCTGAAAAAAACGCGAGCGGGCGCAGCGTTAGCGGTAAGTGCTCAGGGTTCTCTGCAGCAACTGTTCCAGGTAGGCTCCCTGCACGGCCGCGCCCACCGCGACTACCCGGCCGTCGCGGTCCACCAGGCAGGCAGTAGGAATACCCTGCACCTGGAACCGCCGTTCTGCCTCGGTCCTGGCTGCTCCGGACACGAAGGCGTGCAGCCACGGCATATTCCATTGGCCCTGGCGGTAGCGGGCGACGTCGGCGGGGGCGTTGTCCAATGAGACGCTCAGAATTTCGAAGCCCTGGTACTTGTATTTCGCGTAGAGCTGGTGGAGGTGCGGCATCTGGGCGCGGCAGGGCCCGCACCAGGTGGCCCAGAAATCGATCAAGTAGGTCTTGCCGCGCAGCGAATCGTTGTCGTAGTGTTGCGCGGGGCTGTCCAGCGCGGGAAAAGAAAAATCCGGAACCGGCGGGCCGGCCTGCGCCGGAAGCCGAGCCGCCTGGCGCTGCCTCCCCACGGACGCGGGCGGGGCTTCGTTGTGGTCGATAACTACGCCCGTGGCGGCTGCCGCGGCCCGCCGCGCCTGCTCGAATTCGTCCAGGCCGGTGAGCGCTTCGGCCCACACGTAGCCCTGGAGCTTTGCGCCGTTCGCCTCGACCGTCACGGCGTAGCAGGGCCGCTCGGAACCAGCCAGCGCATAGCGGATTTTCACCGCATCTCCCTGCTTGAGCCGCGCCACCTCGTCAGCGCTCTCGGAGCAGCCGGCGCGCAGAGGGTAGTTGTCTGTCTTGACGGTTTGCAGCTTCGAGGTTTGGGCGGGCAGCAGAGCGGCCAGGGCAGCCAGCAGCGGGAGGGCTTTCATCA
>DASQHK010000026.1:0-7027 GCA_035632135.1 Bryobacterales bacterium | reverse complement strand
CTGCACTTCCCCGCCCGGCTGGGTGCGCAGCGTGGCGTAGCCGGCGATGTTCATGGTCGGGAAGCCCTGCGCGCTGTAGCCGTGCGGGTTCACGCCCTGCAGCCCGATTTTCTGCACGGCCTGGTCGCCTTTGAATGGAGTAACGCCATACACGGTCTCGCCGTCGGTCACTTTCTCTTTGTACAGGCCGAGCCGGAAGGTGTTCACCAGGGTCGGCGAGAAGACGTGGGTATCTTCAATGACCATGTGGATGTTGAAGCGCACGCGCGTCCACTCGAAGGCCGGGAAGTTTGACGGCAGGACGTAAAGGCCCCAGTCCTCCACCACGCGCCCCATGAGACGGTTCTTGCTGGTGAGCTGATGGTCGACGCGCTGGGTGTAGTCCTTGCGCAGGGAATAATCCTGCGGGTAGGGGAAGACGAAGCCGTAGTTGCTGGCGAGCGCGTTGGGGCCGCCGCGGTTGGGCGCCGGCAGGTAATTCTGATTGACGGCTTGGGAAACAGCATTGATGCGGCTGGCGGGGATGAGGTTGTTTGCGAACGGCTGGCCGCTCAGCGGGTCCTTGATGACGATCGGCTTGCTTTGATTCAGGAGCTGCGAGAAGTCACCCTGCCGCATCGCGTCGGTCGGAACATCGCGGAGATAGAAAGTTTTGCCGGGGATGCGCAGGATGTTCGCGGAAGCGTAGAAGAAGGTCTTGTTCTTGATGATGGGGCCGGAAGCGCTCACGCTCACGGTGTGGGTCAACTGCTTGGCCTTCTGGTCCTCGAAGAAGTTGCGCGCGCCGAGGGCGGAGTTCTGGTGAAAATACGCAGCTCTGCCGTGAAACTCGTTCGTTCCGGACTTGGTGACCAGGTTGAGGTAACCGACGCGGGCGAATTCCGCCGAGTTGTTGACGGTGACGACGGTGACCTCCTGGGCGTCGAGAATGTCGTTCAACTGGTTCACCGCGTTGTCGTTGGTGTGGCCGTCCTGGCCCTCCTGCACCTGGCTGGAGCTTTGGCCGGCCCACTGCGAACTCCACACGCCGCTGCTCTGGTTCACCAGCGGCGCGGTGGTGATGAACAGGCTGGGATCCAGGGTGGCGTCGCCGGCCACCCAGGGCGAGTCGAAATGCTTGGTGAGGTTGATGGAGTCCTGGATCTTGGAGGAGTCGGTGGTGAGGAGGGCCGCGCCGGCCGTGACCGTGACTTCGGTGTTCACGGCGCCAAGCTCGAAGACGACGTTGACGCGGCGGATCTGGCTGCCTTCCAGCGCGATGCCGTCAGCGACGAAGGTCTTGAAGCCCGGGCTGGTGGCGGTGAGGCGGTAGGTGCCGCGCGGCAAATCCGGAATCTCAAAATTGCCGTTGCCGTCGGTGACCACCTCGCGCTTCAGGTTGGTGCCGGTATCAACCAGCGTCATCCGGGCATTGCCCACCGATGCCCCGGTAGGGTCGGAGGCCGTGCCGCGCACGGTGGAAAGGTCGAGCTGGGCTAGCAAGACGCTGCAGGCCAGCATGGGCGCGAACAGCCAGGGCATGCGCAGAGTCGCCGCGCGCCTGGCGAAAGTCATCGTTCGATTTAACATCTCGACACCCCCCAATGCGAGCGCCTCGCGAGACGCCAGGAGATCCAATGCGGACCCCGCGCGAGCGGTCGCCCGCAGATTCGGGTCGAGTATACCAAAATGGAGAATCTCTAACTCAGGTTTTTTGACCCGTCACCCTTCATCGAAAGGGGGAGCGCGTGTTCGGGAAGGCAAAGCGTAAATGGGAGCGGCGGCCGGCGGCTAGGGAGGGTGCGTTGAACCCGATGAATTGCGGAGCGGCAGGACGACGCGCGTGCCGGCGCTAGTGGGTTGGCGCTCGGCGTGGGGGCGGCCACCCCTCCCACCGTGGGGACTCGGAGAACGCACAGCCTACCTTCGGTGGATCGAGTCGAGGATCTGGTCGGCGGATTTCTGGGGCTCCTCCACGTTGGAAATTTCGAGGGCGCTCGATTTTCCGGCGGTCTCGATGCGCAGATCGCCGAGGCCCCAGATCCGCTGGGCAAGGCTGCGCCGGACGGTGACGTCCTGAATGTTGGCCACCTGAATGGTCTTGACGGTGCTGGTGAACAGGCCCGACTCGTAGCGCAACTGGCCGCCCTCCAGCCAGCAGCGCACGCGCTGGCGCTTGAGGTGGCGGGCGATTGGCCAGGCCAGCAGCAGAACGGCGGCAACAACAGCGGCCTGCGAGAGGGGCGTTTGCTGGAGCGCCCACCAGATGAGCGCGGCCGCAAGCAGTATGATGGCCAAGGCGTAGCCGATCAGGATAAAGCGCATGGTGGGGCGAATTTCGAGTTCGGGCATTGGAGCGCTCACGGCTGGTCGTTCGGCACTTCGCCTTTGCGGCGCAAAGTAGGGGCTTTGCGGGGTTTCTTCGACGGGTCCGCGGCCTGCTGGTCGCCGGCCTTGCGCTGCTCGCGCTCCGCCGGGGTCATTTCCGCTTCGCGCTGCTTCTTTTCGCGGGAGTCCTCGGTCCGGACGCGCTTGGCGCGGGCGCCAAGGTCTTGCTGAGACTCATCGAGGCTGTCGCTGGTGGAGTCGATGGCGTCTTTCAGCGCAAAGTCGAAGAAGGAGCGGTCGCTGGCCTGTTTGGCGTCGAATTGCCGGAGAGTCGCGAGGAACTGCTTTTCGCGATCGGCGACCTCCGAGACGCCCTTGTGCAGGTCGGCTTTGCGCGCCAGGCCGTCGTCGATGACGTCGTCGATGGCCTCGATCATCTTGCCGTAATCCTGGAGGTTGTCGTGAATCAGCTTGGCGCGGCCCGCTTTCTCGACGGCCAGGGCCTGCTTGACCAGCTCCAGCCGCAGGCGGGCGAACTTCAGGTAGAGCGAGATGCGCTCGTTCGGCTCCTGCGTTTCCTTGATCTGGTCGGTTTCGTCGTCGGTGAGGAAGTCGCGGTTGGCCTGGGCGAGCAGGGCCGCGCCGAGAAGCAACAGCACGCCGCCCAGCAGGGCTCGGAGCAGCGCCGCATGAGCGGGCCTGGCGGGCTGGGTCATACGCGCCTCATTTCTTTTTCTTCTTCTTACTCAGGATAGCGGAAACCAACCGGTCGTCGATGGACGAAATGCGGCGATAGACGGACTGGAAATGGTCCATACCCTCGGCGGGGATGTAGGCCCGCAGAGGATCGACCTCCCGCAGGATCTTGTGCGTCTGCAGCTCAGCGTCCTTGAAGTGCCGCGGGCTGCGGGCGGGGTCGATGCCGGTCTGGTCGAGCGATTTCTCGGCCAGCTCGACCGAATCCTGCACCTCGCTGAGCCGCGCATTGCACTTGTCATACTCGCCGGCCTTGCAAGCGTCGCCGGCGTCGCGCGAGGCGCGCTCGCCGTTGGCCAGCGCCAGCTTCGCCCGCTTGACCAGGTTGGGCTCGGCCGTGATGGCCTTCAGGTTATCAGCGGCGGGCTGCTGCGCCGGCAGAGCCAGGGCAAAAATGAGAGCCGCAAGGATCATCGAGCTTCACCGCCGCTTGTTAAGCATGTTCGTGATGATTCGCACGCGCTGGCGAGCTTTGAATTCGTCATCCGGATATTTGCCGCCGGCCTCCTCCAGGAATTTCTTGTAGCTGTCGAGCGCGGGATGGAATTGGTGAGCCTGATCGAACATGATGGCGCGAAGAAAATGGTTGCCGGGCGGTTCCTGACCGAGCTTGCTGGCGCGATCCAGGGCTTGCATCGCTCCTTCGTAGTTGCCGACTTTGTAGAGCGCAAAGCCGAGGCCGTTCCAGGCCTCCATGTTAGCGGGTTGCTTCTCAGCGGCGGCGAGAAACTCGCGGCCGGCGGCAGCGTAATCCATGGTTTCGAGCAGGGCGGCGCCGAGGCGGAAATGGAGATCGGGGCTGGCGGGATCGGCGGCGGCAGCGGCGCGCAGCAGCGGCACCGCCTTGGCCCATTGCTTGGCCATAACGTAGCCCTGCGCCAGCGCGGCCTGGTTGGCCGGCGAAGGGCTTTGCTTCACGGCGGCCTCGAGATGCTCGATCGCCTCGGGGTAGCGCTTTTGCTGGAGCAGCAGGACGCCAGCGCGCTCCTCAACCGCCACGGCGTCCGGCTTGGTCTTCAGAAAGTCCAGGTAGAGATCGAGCGCCTGGGCCGGCTGCTGTTTCTGCTCGAGCAGGTCGCCCAGCTCGAGCAGGGCATCATTGAATTGCGGGTCGAGTTGGGCGGCTTTCAGGTATTGCTCGCGGGCGGCGTCGAGCTGCCCGGAGCGGGCGAGACTGCGGCCCAGGCCGAGCGCGGCGGCGGCGGACTTCGGATTGATCTCCAGCGCTTTGCCGTAAGCGGCCGCGGCGCGGCCGTTCGAGCCCGAGCCGAGCAGCGCTTCGGCAAGATAGAACTGGACGCGAAAATCCTGCGGTTTTTTCCCAGCAGCGACCTCCAGATGCGGCGCGGCGGCGGCGGGCTTTTTCTGGCGCAACAGCAGAATGCCCAGATTCAGGCGGGCAGGGACCAGATCGGGCTGCTGCTCGACCACTTTGTTGTACTGCTCGATGGCGTCGGCCTCGCGGTGCAGCTCGCTGTAAGCGAAGGCGAGGTTGAAGCGGGCGCGGTAATCCTGCGGGTCGGCCGCCAAAGCTTTTTCGAGCAGGGCGGCGGCGTCGGCGTATTTGCCGGCTTGGAGGGCCGCGCCGGCGGCGGTGAGATCGGCGGGTGTGGCAGCGGCGCTGGGGGCTGCGGCCGCCTGGAGGATCAACATCGCCACGAGCGGCGCCACCATATCGTTATTGTATCGCGGCGGGTAAGGCGCGAGAGGCCGCCGCGTCGAGGCGCGAGTCCGCCTCTTCGAGCTGCGACGGATCGAGCACGTCGCGCAGAAAGCGGCCTGTGTAAGACGCGTCGCAGGCGGCAATCTGCTCGGGGGTCCCCTCGGCGACGATGCGGCCGCCGCGGTCGCCGCCCTCGGGGCCGAGGTCGATCACCCAGTCGGCGGTCTTGATCACGTCGAGGTTGTGCTCGATGACGAGCACGCTCCCGCCGCGGTCGATGAGGCGGCGGAAAGCGGAAAGGAGCTTGGCGATGTCGTCAAAGTGCAGGCCGGTGGTGGGCTCATCGAAGATGTAGAGCGTGCGGTCGCAGCGGGCCTGGGCCAGATGCGCGGCGAGCTTCACGCGCTGCGCCTCGCCGCCGGAGAGCGTGGTCGCCGACTGGCCCAGGCGGAGGTAGCCGAGGCCGATGTCGGCCAGCAGCTTGAGCTTGGAGGTGATGCGCGGGTAGGCGGCGAAAACCCCGAGCGCTTCGGCCACGGTCATTTGCAGCACGTCGTGGATGTTGCGGCCCTGGAACTCAATTTCGAGGACGCTGTTCTTGTAGCGCCTGCCCTTGCAGTCTTCGCAGACCAGCTCGACGTCGGCGAGAAACTGCATTTCGACGGTGACGACGCCGTCGCCCTGGCAGGTTTCGCAGCGGCCGCCGGAAATGTTGAAGGAGAAATGGCCGGGCGCGTAGCCGCGCTTGCGGGCGGCCGGCGTGGAAGCGAACAGGTCGCGGATCAGGTCGAAAGCCTTGATATAAGTAATAGGGTTGGAGCGCGGCGTGCGTCCGATGGGGGATTGATCGACCAGGATCACCTCATCGGCCAGCTCGGCGCCTTCCATCTTGCGGCACTGCAGGCGGGGCGCGGCGCTGCTCTCGGGCTCGCCGGAATCGCCTTCGGGCAGGGCGAAATATTGCTCGGCGGCGCCGGTCTTGGCGGCGCGCAGGCCGCGGTAAACCACATCGTGGACCAGCGTGGATTTCCCCGAGCCGGAGACGCCGGTGACGGCGACCACGGCATGGAGCGGGATCGCGACATCGATGCTCTTGAGGTTGTGGGCGTAAGCGCCGTAAAAGCGGAGCTGCTGCTTGCGGTTGAGTCGGCGCCGCTCGGCGGGGACCGGAATCCTCAGCTTCCCGGCGAGGTAGCGGCCGGTGAGCGAGCCGCCGCCGCCGGCCACGAGCTGCGAATAAGAGCCGCGGAAAACAACCGTGCCGCCGTGCTCGCCGGCCCCGGGCCCCAGGTCGACGATGTAGTCGGCCGCGCGCATCACATCGCGGTCGTGCTCGACGACGACGATCGTGTTGCCCAGCTCGCGCAGCTCGGCGAGGATGCGGACCAAGCGCGCGGTGTCGCGGGTGTGCAGGCCGATGGAGGGCTCATCGAGCACGTAGCAGGCGCCGACCAGGTGAGAGCCGAGCGAGGTGGCGAGCTGGATGCGCTGGGCTTCGCCGCCGGAGAGCGTGGAGGCCAGGCGGTCGAGCGTGAGGTACTCCAGGCCCACGTCGTTCAGAAACCGCACGCGCTGGCGGATTTCCTGGAGGATTTTATCCGCGATAGCCGTCTCTTCCGGGGTGAGATCGAGCGAATCGAAGAACGGCTGCGCCTGCTCCAGGCTCAAGGCCACGGCCTCGGCGATGTTCTTGCCGCCCACGCGGACGTGCAGCGCTTCCGTGCGCAGGCGCGCGCCGCGGCACTCGGGGCACTGGCCGTAGCCGCGGTAGCGGCTCAGGAACACGCGCACGTGCATCTTGTATTTCTTCCGCTCCAGGCGGGCGAAGAAGGCCCGGACGGCGTCGAGCAGAGTTTCGCGCTCGCGCGGCGTGAGGTCGCGATAGGGAACGTGGAGACGCACGCCCTTGGCGCGGGCTTCGCGCCGGAACTTCACCAGAAAGCGCTGATTGGAGGGTTTGGTCCAGGGCTCGACGGCGCCCTCGTCGATGGCCAGGGTCGGGTCGGGAATGACGCGATCCATGTCGAAGTCCATGACATTCCCGAAACCCTGGCAGCGGGGGCAGGCTCCGAAGGGGCTGTTGAAGCTGAACAGGCGCGGCTCCGGCTCCTGGCAGGCGAGGCGGCAATTCTTGCACTCGAATTTCTCGCTGAAGCGGAGCTGCTGCGGCGCCTCCGCGGCGGACTCGAAGATGACTTCCCCCGCCTCGCGGAAGCAGATTTCGACCGTATCAACGACGCGCTGGCGGAGATCGCTGGAGATGGCGATGCGATCGGCCAGGGCGAACAACGGCTGGCGAAA
>DASQHK010000025.1:0-4439 GCA_035632135.1 Bryobacterales bacterium | reverse complement strand
GTCAACTCGCTGCTGAATTTCTCCCGCACCTCGGCCACCGATTTCGGACGCGTCGACCTCAACTGGGTCATCCGCGAAACCTGGACGCTGGTCGAGCCGCAATTCAAGAAGGCCGGCATCCGCCTGGAGGCGGAACTCGACGAGCGCCTTCCCGAGATCGAGGGCAACAGCGGCAAGCTCCAGCAGGTCTTTCTCAACCTTTTCCTGAACGCCCGCGACGCCATGCCCAAAGGCGGCGTCCTCACCCTGCGCACCTCCAACGGCGGTGCCGCCGTGCGGGCCGAGGTCATCGACACCGGCGAAGGCATCGCCCCCGAAAACCTGAACCGCATCTACGACCCGTTCTTCACCACCAAGGGCGGGCAGAAGGGAACCGGCCTGGGCCTGGCCGTCACCTATGGCATCATTCAGGAGCACTCCGGCGCCATCTCGGTCGAGAGCCAGCCGGGCCACGGCACCTATTTCCGGCTGGAGTTTCCGCTCGCAAGGAAAGAAGTACATGCCTGAAACCAAGGGAAAAATTCTGGTCATCGACGATGACGCGGAGATCCGCGAAAGTCTGGAGACCCTGCTCGCCTTCGAGGGCTACGAAGTGGACACCAGCGTCGACGGCACAAGCGGCCTCGCCGCTCTCGAAGCCAAGCCCTACGAACTCGTTTTGCTCGACCTGATGATGCCCGACCGCTCCGGCCTCGAAGTCCTCGATGAGTTGCGCAAGCGCGACCGCGAGACGCCCGTGGCGGTCATCACCGCCTATGGCTCGGTCGAGAACGCCGTGCAGGCCATCAAGCTCGGCGCCAACGATTTCTTCACCAAGCCCTGGAACAACGAAAAGCTCTTACTGGAGATTGACAGGACCATCTCGCAGCGCCGCCTGGAGCGCGAAAACACCCAGCTCAAGCGCGCCCTCAAGCAGCGCTACAACTTCGCCAGCATCATCGGCAAGAGCGAAATCATGATGAAGGTGCTCGAGCTGGTGGGCCAGGTCGCCCAGAGCCGCTCCACCGTCCTGCTGCACGGCGAAAGCGGCACCGGCAAGGAGCTGATGGCCAAGGCCATTCACGCCAACTCGCCCCGCGCCGAGCGCGCTTTCGTGGCCGTCAACAGCGGCTCGCTGCCCTCCGACCTGCTCGAATCCACCCTGTTCGGCCACCTCAAGGGCTCCTTCACCAGTGCCGTGCAGAGCAAGAAGGGCTACTTCGAGATCGCCGACCAGGGCACCATCTTCCTCGATGAAATTTCCACCATCAGCATGGAGATGCAGGCCAAGCTGCTGCGCGTGATTCAGGAGAAGGAATTTGTCCCGGTCGGCGGCGTCGAAACCGTCAAAGTCGATGTCCGCATCGTCGCCGCCACCAACCTCGATCTGCGCGAGATGGTGAAGGAAGGAAAATTCCGCGAGGACCTCTACTACCGCCTCAACGTCATTCAGATCGATCTGCCCCCGCTGCGCGACCGCCCCGAGGACATCCCCGCCCTGGTCGAGCACTTCTTCACCAAGTACTGCCGCGAGAACGAAAAGTTTCTCGACCCCGAGGGCCACTCCCGCCTGCGCTTCTCGGCCGAAGCCCTGCGCATGCTGATGGACTACCACTGGCCCGGCAACGTGCGCGAGCTGGAGAACGTGGTGGAGCGCGCCGTGGTGCTGGCCACCGACGTCACCGTGCCCGTCGATCTGCTCCCCGATACCGTGCTCACCGCGAGCGGCATCCCGATCCGCCGCAAGCTCCCCACCTTCGAGCGCCCTCCCGAGGCCTCGCTGTTCGACATCATGGACGAATTCGAGCGCCGCGTCATCATCGAGCAGCTCGAAAAATACAACTGGAGCCAGACCGACGCCGCCGAGAGCTTCCGCATCCCGCTCTCGACGCTCAACCAGAAAATCAAGCGCCTCAACATCGAGGTCAAGCGCAAACGCGACCTCGCCCACGCGTCCAATCATTAGGCCCCGGCCCAATCCGGCCGCTGCGACTCATCTCTAAGCCCCGCCCGGACGATAGGTATAGTGAGGATAACAGGTGGTTTGGGGGGCTGCACCGGCCCGGTGCGTCCTCCCTTGCCCCGCCCGAGGGATCGCTGTGACCGAAACCCAGGTGCTGACCGGCCCGCCCGAAGCGGTGCGGCAGAAGCTCGAGGCTCGCCGCAGAGATCTTTCGGCGCAGCTTAAGCTGCCCAATCTGGAAGGGCTGCGGGCGTTCGTGTGCCTGCTCGAAGAGTGCATCCACGCCCTGAACTGCGCCATTGCGCCGCCCGAGAGCCTCGCCCTGTTCCTCCAGTCGAGCGTCTTGCAATGCGGCTTTCCCGCCCTGGTTTGGTTCCGCCGCGGCGACGCCGCGCGGGCCGCGGAATGGATCACCCGCGCTTGGGAAGCCCACGCCGCGGCGTTCACTGCGTTTGCCGCCGAGGGCAGCCTGCGCTCCCCGGTGGGCCACCCCGTCGCCCCCGATCCCGCCGAGCTGGAGTTCCTTTCCGTCTACAACCTGGCCATCTCCGAGCTTCTGGGCGACCGGCTCAAAGACGCCGAAGCCCGGCTCATGCTGCGCGGCCTGATGGCGCATCTCGGCCTCGGTCTCTCCGAGCTGGGCCGCATCTTTGGCGTCACCGCTGACGCCATCCGCTCCTGGGAGTTCGGCTACACCCACATCCCCAACGAGGAGATGGGCGAGTTACGCGCCGCCGACCACGCCCTGCGCCGCCTGCTGGAGCTGTTCCGTCCCGAGCGGCTTCCCCAAGTCATTCGCCGCAAGGCCGACCTGTTTGAGAAAGAACGCGCGCTCGAATGGATCCTGCGGGGCCAAATTGCCGAGGTCGCCGACCGTTACGACGCCACGCTCGGTTATCAAGGATAAGCGGGACCGGCCAGGATGAATTCCCTTGTCATCCTCGATCACGCTCACGAGCCGCTCTACCGGGTCGTGCGCAGTGGCGCGCCCGATCCGCTCGATGTTTCCCACAGCCAGCGCCGGGGGGGCGGCTACCGCTGGAGCACGCCGGATTTTCCGGCCCTCTACTGCTGCTGCAGCGAGTGGGTGGCGCGCGCCGTCACGCTCGAAAAGTTTCGCTTCGCCGGCGTCGAGCTCAGTGACCTCCAGATCGAAGTCCGGCCCCAGTTGGCCGAGATCTCCTGGTCTGGCAGGGTGGTGGATGTGACCTCGCCGGAGGGCGTGGCGGCGGCCGGCTTCCCGCCCCACTACCCCGATGGCGTCCGCAAGGAGCAGACCCGGCGCGCCGCAACCGAGTGGCACTCTACCGGCGAAGTGGGCGTGGCCTTTCGCAGCGCCGCTCTCCAGCGCCGCGGCTTCTCTCACTGGGCCGGCCCTCACCAGCGCTGGAGCGAGGTGGCTATCTTCGTCTCCAACTGCCCGCAGCAGGCGCCCAAGCTGCTCCGCCGCCGCGAGGACCTCAAGTGGCTCGCCGGGTCGTAAGCTGCCTTGCCAGCCCGAATCGTCCATCTCGACGCTCGGCTGGCAGCGCGTCGCGCGGGGGCTCTTACATGGTCAGGACGGCGCGGAAGCGGACTTTTCCCGTGATCATGCGGTCAAAAGCCTTCCTGGCCTCGGCCAGCGGGAACGTCTCGATCCAGGGGCGGACTCCGGAGAGCGCGGCAAAGCGCAGCGTGTCTTCGGAATCCCGCGAAGTGCCGGCAGGCCAGCCCGCGACCGAGCGCCGGCCCTGGATGAGCTGGATCGGAGTAATACTCAGCGGCTCCGGGGTCGCGCCAACGATCAGGAGCTTGCCGTTCCTGCCCAGGCCGTCGACCAGGGCGCTCATCGCCTTGCTGCTCGGGGCCGTGGCCAGCGCCACCTTCGCGCCGCCCATCTCGAGCAACGCTTGGGCGGCATTTACCGAGTCCGTATCAAGGTACTGATCGGCGCCCAATTGGCGAGCGAGGTCCTCCTTGTCCTTGCCGCGCGCGATGGCTACTGTGCGGAAGCCGAGCATATGGGCGAATTGCACGCCCAGGTGCCCGAGTCCGCCGATGCCCAGGATGGCGACCAGATCGCCGCCCCGCGCGCCGCTGTTGCGCAGGGAATTGTAAGTCGTAATGCCGGCGCACATGAGGGGCGCAGCGCTGGCGCTTTCCAGGCCATCCGGGATCGACGCCAGCCCCTCCGCGGGGTTGACGACGTACTCGGCATAGCCGCCGTCGTGAGTGAATCCGGGAATGCGGAGATTGCTGCAGTTGACGAAATCGCCGTGACGGCAGGCGTCGCACACCGCACAGTGACCGCCGTGCCAGCCGATGCCGACCCGCTGGCCCCGGCGCCACGTCGTGACTCCCTCGCCCACCGCGTCGATGACTCCGGCAATCTCGTGGCCGGGAATGCGAGGGTACTGGAGTCCGGGCCACTGCCCTTCCTTTACAAACGCATCACTGTGGCAGATGCCGCAGGCCTCCACGCGGACGCGCACTTGGCCCAGCCCGGGCTCCGGAATTT
>DASQHK010000024.1:0-1530 GCA_035632135.1 Bryobacterales bacterium | reverse complement strand
TATCAGCTATTAGCTATCAGCAGTCAGCTATCAGCTATCAGCTATCAGCAGCCGGACGGCGGCAGCGAATGCCCGGCGTCGAGGCCTGCTGTTCGAAGCCGATTGCCGATGGCTGAAAGCTGACGGCTGAAAGCTGACGGCCGATAGCTGACGGCTGATAGCTCCTATGCTCCCGCTCCTGCTGGGCCTGACCGCCGCGCTGGGGGAGGTGTTCGGGGGCCTGATCATCGTCCGCCAGCAATGGAAGCGCAGGTATTTGCAATACTTTATTGCCCTGGGCGCCGGGTTTCTGCTGGGCGCGGTTTTTCTGGAGATGATCCCCGAAGCGCTGCGGATGACGGGCGGCAGAACCCTCTACTTTGTTCTCGCCGGGTACCTTTTGGTGCACCTGGCTGAGCACACGCTCGCTTCTCACTTTCATTTCGGCGAGGAGGTGCACGGGCTGGACGTAGTCGCCGGCCACCGCAGTTTTTCCGTGCTGGCCGGGCTGATGATTCACGCCTTCTTTGACGGCATCGCCATCGCCAGCGGCTTTATCGTCTCCACGTGGCTCGGGCTGGTGTTGTTCGCCGCGATTTTTCTGCACAAGATCCCGGAAGGTTTCACGATCGCCTCGGTGATGGTGGCCGGCGGCCAGGGGCCGCGCGTGGCCTTAATTTCGGCGTCGTTGCTGGGGGTCTCCACGGTCACCGGCGTGCTCGTGATGCTGCTGTTCGCGGGCCAGGTGGGCGTGGGGCTGCCGCTCGCCGCGGGAGTCTGCGTCTACGTCGCCGCCTCTGACTTGATCCCCGAGATCAACCAACAGCCCGGCATTCGGCTGGCGCTGGTAGTCTTTGTAGGCGTAGGCGTGCTGCTGCTGCTGCGCTTGCTGTTGCACGCGTGACTCCGGGGCGCCAGGTTTCGGGTCAGTCCATCAACATGCCGCCGTTGATCTCGATCGACTCGCCGACGATGTGTGACGCCGCGCCGGAAGCGAGAAACGCAATAACGCCGGAAATCTCTTCCGAGGTTCCCGCGCGCCCTTGCGGAATCATCGAGACCATCGCCTTCATGCGCTCGGCCGTGCTGAAGGTTTCGTGAAACGGCGTGAGGATCACGCCCGGGTTCACCGCGTTCACACGGATGCCGTAAGCGATCAGTTCCTTCGCCAGGCCCTTGGTGAAGCAGGTGAGCGCGGCCTTGGCGGTGGCATAGGGCATGGCGCCGGGGCCTCCCCCGTTGCGCCCGGCGATGGAGCCGACATTGATGATCGAACCCGAGCCGCGCGCCACCATGTGCGGCACCGCCGCGCGCGTCACCCAGAAGGCGCTGTTGAGATTCACGTCCATCGCCTGCTGCCAGAATTCGTCGGTCAGCTCCAGGAACGCCTTGCGGGCCACCAGCGACCCGGCGTTGTTCACCAGCACGTCGATGCCGGTGTAGCGCGCGAGCACTTGCAAGACCAGGCCGCGAGCTTGCTCGGCCATGGACAGGTCGGCCTGGAACATTCCCACTTGGCCGCCCGCCTTCTCGATCGCCTCGGCCGTGCGC
>DASQHK010000023.1:0-5588 GCA_035632135.1 Bryobacterales bacterium | reverse complement strand
CTATCTGCTGAATGATCCCTATCACGGCAACAACCACCTGCCCGACGTGACCGCCTTCGTCCCGGTGTTTGCCGATGAAAGGCTCCTGTTCTGGTCGGTCAATCGCTCTCACCAGAGCGACATCGGCGGCGCGACGCATGGCGGCTACAACCCCGGCGCGACCGAGATCTGGCAGGAAGGGATTCGCATTCCGCCGCTGCTCCTCAGCGAGGCGGGCGCGATGCGGGACGACGTGCTTTACATGATCGCGACCAACGTCCGGCACGCCAGGGATTTCCAGGGGGACTTGGCGGCCATGATCGGCTCGGCGCGCGTGGGCGAGCGGCGGCTGCTGGCGCTTCTCGGCGAATACGGTCCCGAAACGGCCCTCGCGGGCGTGGAGGCGGTGCTGGACGCAGCCGAGCGGCAGACGCGCGCCAGCATCGCTGCGTGGAAGGATGGCGTCTATCGCGGCGAGGCGATCATCGATGACGATGGCCATGGCTGCCGCGACGTCTACGTGCGGGCGAAGGTCACCAAGCGCGGCTCTGACCTCATCGTCGACCTCACCGGCTCCCACCCCCAGGTGACCGGCTTCATCAACTCGTCGTATGCCAACATGCGCTCGGCTGTAGCGATGGCGCTGGCGTATCTGATCGACCCGGAAACGCCGAAAAACGACGGAACGTTTCGGCCGCTGCGAGTCATAGCCAGCGAGGGAACCGTGGTGTGGGCTAGGTCTCCCGCTCCGGTCACTCTCTGCACCAACCACTGCGCCCAGGAGATCGCGGAGGCGATCATCAAGGCCCTGGCGCCGGCGTGCCCCAAGCAGGCGATGGCCGGGTGGGGGCGGCGTTTTCGCATCGCCATTCAGGGGAAAGATCCTCGCTCAGGCCGGCCTTTCATCTGGCATCTTTTTCACGCGCGGCCCGGCGGCGGCGCTTCTTCAGCGGGCGACGGCTGGCCGTCGGCCGGGGAGTGGCAGGCGGCCGGAGGCATCAAGTTCGGAAGCGTCGAGGTCATGGAAGCGCGTTTCCCGCTCTTCTTCCGGCGGCATGAGTTCCGCCCGGATTCCGGCGGCGACGGCCAGCATCGCGGCGGCGTGGGATCGGTGCTCGAGCTGGCTATGGAGATCACCGAACCGGCGCGGGCCAACACGGCCGGAGACGGAACCAGGCACGGCGCCTGCGGCCTCGCCGGCGGCAAGGATGGCTTGCCGCACCGCTACCGCCTGCGGTCCCGGGGGCGCCTTCGCGTCCTCAAGACCAAGGAAGTCGGAATCCCGGTGCGTCCGGGTGACGTGTTTTTCATCGAGTCGGGAGGCGGGGGCGGCTGGGGCGACTCCAAGCTCCGCACGAAGGAAGCGCGGGCGGCGGACGTCGAGAGTGGCTTCGTCACGCGCCCGCCGCGCGGGAGACGCTGAGCGATGTACCGCATTGGAATCGACGTTGGCGGTACGTTCACCGACCTGGTCGGGGTGGATGAATCTGGGAGCGTCGTGTTTGCCAAGGCCGCCTCCACTCCCGCTGATCCCTCCATCGGCGTCATGGACGGCCTGGGCCGCCTGGCCGTGGGGCTCGGACGCGACCTGGCCGGGCTGCTGCGCGAGACCGAGCGAATCGTGCATGGCACCACCGTAGCGACCAACGCGCTGCTCGAGCGCAAGGGAGCGCGAGTCGGGCTGCTGACGACCGAGGGCCACCGCGACGTGCTCGAGATGCGGGAGGGCTTGAAGGACGACCGCTATAACCTGCGCGTGCCGCCGCCCGAGCCGCTCGTGCCGCGGGCCAGGCGCATCGGCGTGCGCGAGCGGATGCGCGCCGATGGTCGCGTGGCCGTTGCGCTCGACCAGCGCTCTCTCGAGCGCGCCATCACGCGCCTCAAGCGCGACGGCGTGGAGGCAGTGGCGGTGTGCTACCTGCATGCTTACCGGGACCCGCGGCATGAGAAGCTGACGCGCGCCGCGCTGCGCCGCGCCCTGCCGGGCGTGTACGTGTCGCTCTCCTCCGAGATTCTGCCCCAGATCAAGGAGTACGAGCGGGTGTCGACGACGGTGGTGAATGCCAGCGTGGGGCCGGTGCTGTCGCGCTATCTGAATGGGCTGCGGGCGCGCCTGCGCCAGGCCGGCTACCGGCGCGAAGTGCTCGTCATGCAGTCGCACGGCGGGGTTACGCCCATCGAGGAGGCAGTGCGCTTCGCCGCCGGCGCGGTGCTCTCGGGCCCCGCAGGCGGCGTGGCCGCCGGCGGCTACTGCGGGCGGCTGCTCGCCGAGCCGAACCTGATCGCCTTCGATATGGGCGGCACCAGCACCGACATCTCGCTGATCGTGAACGGAGCGCCGCAGCTCGCCCGGGACCGGGGCGTGGCTGGCCACCGCGTCTCGCTGCCCAGCCTCGACATCGTGAGCATTGGAGCCGGCGGAGGCTCCCTCGCGCGGGTCGATGCCGGAGGCATTCTGCGCGTGGGCCCGGCGAGCGCCGGGGCCGACCCGGGACCGGCCTGCTACGGCAAGGGTGGCGCCGCAGCGACGGTTACCGACGCAAACCTGGCCTTGGGCTATCTCGATCCCGCCAAGTTTGAGGGCGCGACGCGGCTGGACGCCGCCGCCGCCGGGCGCGCGGTGGATCATATTGCCAATAGGCTCGGATGCGAGCGTGTGGCGGCGGCCAGCGGCATCCACCAGATCGTCAACACGCAGATGGCCGAGGGCATCCGCTTGGTCTCGGTTCGCCGCGGCGTCGATCCGCGCCGCTTTACGCTGCTCGCCTTCGGCGGGGCGGCGGGCCTTCACATCACCGATGTGGCGCGGCGGCTGGAGATCGGGCGCGTGGTGTTGCCGCGGCTGGCGGCGGTGTTGTCGGCGTGGGGCATGCTGACGACGGACTTGCGTTATGAGGTTGTGCGAACGCACATCGGCGATGCGCATCGGGCGGGCGCTGCGATGCTGCGGCGCCTCTTTGCGCAAATGGAAGCGGAAGGAAAGCGGCGGCTGCGCGGGTCGTTTCAGGGACCCGTCCGCATCCATCGGGCCCTCGACATGCGCTACGGCGAGCAGATTTTTGAGATCACCGTGCCGCTGGAGGGCCTCGATCTGGCGGCGCCCGATTTGATGGCGCAGGTGATGGAGCGGTTCCACCGCCGGCACGAGGAGCTTTACACCTACAGCGTCCGCGACCAGGACGTGGTTCTGGTGAATATCCGGGTAGCTGTAGTAGGTGAGCTGCCGGAGCTGCCGGAGGAGCCGGCGCTCCCGGCGCGGCCAAATGGCGCCCCCGCGCGGCCGCGGACGCGGCGGCGGGTTTACCTCGGCTGCTGGCAGGAGGTTCCAATCTTCGACCTCGAGGCTCTGGCGCCGGGACAGGCGATGCAGGGTCCGGCGATCGTCGAGGCTACGACCACGACGGTGCTCCTGCGCCCGGGCGAGCAGGCCACCGTGACGCCGCTCGGCTGGCTCGACATCCGCGTCGCATTGGCATGATCACGATGCCGCGCCTCTGGGTATAGCGCCCGGGCCGTCGAGGCCGTTGGCCCCGGCTCCGCCGAGGCTTTCGAACCACCGCACAATCCCCCGCCCCGCGCGGGCGCCTTCCGCCACCGCGTCCACCACTTCGCGGCCGCCGTTCACGCAGTCGCCGCCGGCGAAGTAGCGCGGGTTGGCGGTCTGGCCGGTGGCGGGGTTCACCGCCACGCGGCCTTCGTGCAGCTCGATGCCGCGGCAGCGGCGCAGAAACTCGATCAGCCGCGATTGGCCGATGGAGGTGATCACCATGTCGCAAGGGATGTGGAAGTTCGAGCCGGAGACGGGCTGCGGGCGGCGCCGGCCGGTGTGATCAGCCGGGCCCAGCTCCATGCGCACGCACTCGACGCTCTCGACCGCGTCTTTGCCGTGGATGGCGACCGGCTGCGTGAGCCAGTAGAAACGGATGCCGTCCTGCTTGGCCAGCTCATATTCGTAGTGAAAGGCCGGCATTTGCTTCTCGCCGCGGCGGTAAAGGATGGACACCTCCATCGCGCCGAGTCGCCGCGCGGCGGTCGCGGCGTCAATGGCCGTGTTGCCCCCACCTATCACTACGACTCGATGTCCCACCGCCGGCGTTTCCGTCTTGTACTCGGCAATGAATCGCACCGCGTCGACCACCCCGGACAGCTCCTCGCCGGGCGCCCGCAGCGTTTGCGTCGGCCCCAGTCCCACGCCCACGAACACGGCATGGAATTCTTCCTCCAGGGCTTCCAGAGAGACGTCGGAGCCGATCTCCACGCCCAGCCGGAACCGTACGCCGAACGAGCGCACCAGCTCCACCTCGCGCAGGCTGTCCGGCGGGCGCAGCTTGTACTCGGCAATACCGTAAGTGTTCAGGCCGCCGGCCATCCGGCGGCCTTCGAAGATGGTCACCGCCAGGCCGTGGCGGCGCAATTCGGCGGCGCAGGCGAGCGAGGCCGGCCCGCCGCCGATGCAGGCCACCTGGCGTCCCGGCACCGTTCTCGGCGCGGGAAGCTGCGCACCGTGCTCGTAAAACCAGTCCATCGCGTGGCGCTGCAGCCGGCCAATCTCGATCGGCTGCTTGTTGTAGCCGCGCATCACGCAGGCGCCCTCGCAGAGCACCTCCACCGGGCAAACGCGCGCGCAGCTCGAGCCGAGGATGTTCGACTCCAGGATCGTCAGCGCCGAGCCGCGCAGGTTGCCCGAAGTGATCTTCTTGATGAAGCGCGGCACATCGATGTGCGTGGGGCAAGCGGTCGTGCAGGGCGCGTCGAAGCAGAACAGGCAGCGATTGGCCTCCACCACCGCCTCCTGCGGCGCGAAGGGCGGCTGGATCTCGGCGAAGCTTTGGGTAAACTCCTCCGGGCTGAGCGGATCGACGGGGTTTTTCATGCCGCGCTCGAGGGCCACGGAGCTGCGGTCCGCGCCAGGCCCGCGCCGGGCAGCCGCGCGAAGACGTCGGCGTAGAATGCCCGCGCGGCCCTCATGCCTTCACCAGCGCCTCGTAGAGATCCGGCCGGCGATCGCGGAAAAACTGCCAGGTCTTGCGCACTTCGCCGATCTGGTCGAGGTCGAGGTCGGCGGTCAGCACCTCATCCTTGTCGCGTGACGCCTGCGCGATGATCTGCCCGCGCGGGTTGCAGAAGTAGCTCGAGCCGTAAAACTCGCCGATGTTCCACGGCGCCTCCACGCCCACGCGGTTGATCGCGCCGACGAAGTAACCGTTCGCCACGGCGTGCGCCGGCTGCTCCAGCTTCCAGAGATGCTCGCTCAGTCCGGCCACGGTCGCCGAGGGGTTGAAGACGATCTCCGCGCCGTGCAGCCCCAGCGCCCGCGCTCCCTCGGGAAAATGGCGGTCGTAGCAAATGTAGACGCCCACGCGCGCCACGCCCAGATCAAATACCGGATAGCCCAGGTTGCCCGGCCGGAAATAAAACTTTTCCCAGAACCCCGGCGCCACGTGCGGGATGTGCGTCTTGCGGTATTTGCCGAGGTAGTCTCCATCGGCCCCAATTACCGCCGCTGTGTTGTAATACATGCCATCCATCTCCCGCTCGTAGATCGGCACGATCAGCGCCATCCGGTATTTTCGCGCCTGTTCCCGCATCAGCCGGATGGTCGGCCCGTC
>DASQHK010000022.1:0-3504 GCA_035632135.1 Bryobacterales bacterium | reverse complement strand
GGTGGGGGGTGAGTGCAGGATCGGGCGTGGAGGTTGCGCCGGTCCGGCCTGTGGGGCCGGCCCGGCGCAACACACTCTGGTTTACCGCTCAGCCGTCTGCAACGGCGGCTTCTTACGTGGCAGCAGCCTTGGAAACAACCGACGCCATCTTGCTGAAGATGGTGCTGATGCTCGTGGAAATCCCGGGCAGCAGCGCGCCGGCCGCAACGGCGATGAAGCCGGCCAGCAGGGCGTACTCCACCAAATCCTGGCCGCGCTCGTCGCGGAGGACCCGAAGCAACCTGATGTACAGTTTTGTCACTTGTATTCTCCTTTTTTGTTTACTCCCCGTCCTGCGTTTCATAGGCCTGGAAGTTTGCATCCAGCCCCCGCGTTCTGACGGTCCAGGGGAGAATAAACCCTTCGGTACCAGCCGCTCAATTCAACTCCAGTACTATCCTGCCGGGTTAACTACTTAGGATTGGGAGTCTGGAGGTTTTCCTGGGAGGTGGGTCTTCCACCTAGGTACGGAGTCTGGGTGTGCGGGTGGGAGGCTGCAAAGAATGGATTTACCGCATAGGAGGAATTGCGGCCGCTCTGGGGCATCGAGCGAACGGCGGCTCAGGTATCTTTCAGGAAAAGTCTCGGGCCGTGGAAAGCGTGAGGGGCGTCTGCACCGGAGCGGTGGCGGGCTGGTGGGAAGGGATTGCGGCGGAGGGCACGGGGGCAAGGTTCGCGGCGCACCAGCGCTCGTAGCAAACGGTCTGCTCAATCATGTCGTCGATGGGCGTGGAGGGCGCCCAGCCGGTGAAGCGGCCGATCCGGCAAAGGCAGGGCACGCGGCGGCGCATGTCCTCGAAGCCGCCCTCGGGGTAGGCGACCTGGTAGGGCACGCGGACGATGGGGCTGGCGGAGGCCGTGAGGCGCTTGACGCGCTCGGCCAGGTCCAGAATTGAGATTTCCTCGCGGCCGCCGATGTTGAACACCTGGCCTTCGGCTTCCGCCGTCGAGAGCAGCAGCAGAAGCGCCTCGATGCAATCATGGATGAACGTGAAGTTGCGGCTCTGGCGGCCGTCGCCGAAGACGCGGATCGGCTCGTTGCGGAGCGCGGCCCGGATAAAGTTGGGCAGCACCATGCCGTAGCGGCCCGCCTGCCGCGGCCCAACGATGTTAAAGAAGCGCGTGATGACCACCGGCAAACCGTATTGATGGGCGTAGCCCAGGGCCAGAAACTCATCGAGCTTCTTGGCGGTGGCGTAGGACCAGCGGCTCACCACCGAAGGTCCCAGCACCGAGTCGGAGGTTTCGCACAGCAGGTCGGCGGTATTCTTGCCGTAGACCTCCGAGGTGCTGGCAACCATTACTTTCCTGCCGGCCCGGGCGCAGGCGGCGAGCAGGATGTCGGTGCCGTCGACGTTGGTCTTGATGGATTCAAGCGGGTGCTCCAGGATGTAGCGCACGCCCACCGCCGCGGCGAGATGCATCACCAGGCGGCTTTCCTCGACCAGGGCCTCCACCAGCGGGGCGTCGAGCACGCTGCCATGGATGAATACGAACCCAGAATGGCCGGCGACGGCGCCGAGATTGTCGAGCGAGCCGGTGCTGAGGTCGTCCAGAACCGTGACTTGACGGCCCAGGGCGAGCAGGCGCTCGGCCAGATGGGAGCCGATGAACCCGGCCCCGCCGGTGATGAGAACGCGGGCGTGCTGGGGCCAGGGCGTCACGGCTGGAACCCCAGGCCGATGTAGAAACCTTGATACCACCCGTCCCGCGACAAGAGGCTGTAATTGCGGCGCTGGTAATTGGCGGAGAAGCGCAGGGACCGGCTGAGGCGGAAGTTGGCTGACGTGGTGAGTTCCCAATCGGGGCGATAGGTGGCGCTTTGGGTGACGCGCTGCGCGCCGACGGCGCCGCGGACTTCGTACGAGACCCAGCGGCCCAGCTCGCCGTGGAGGCCCATGAAGCCGTCATAGCGGCGGTATTCGTCGGGGGTGAAAAAGCCGGAGGCGAACTGGGTGTCGCGAGCGTAGTGCTCCCAGTGCACCAGCGCCCCGGCATCGATCATGAACGGCCTGTGGTAATGCAGAATGCGGCGCAGCAGCGCGTCCGCGGCGATGCTGGCGTTCTGGTCGCTCCAGTAGCGGCGCTCGGCGTGCAGGGCGAGCGAGGTGTGGGAATCGAAAGCGTATTGCGCGCCGCCGGCCACCTTGTAACTCGAAATATCCAGGTCCATGGAGCGCGGGGTCACCATGAGAAACTCGCGGCCGGAGGAGAAATCGAACGTCCAGCGGTCGAGGGGCGAAGCGGCGATCTGAAAATCAAAAGTCGGCGCCAGGCCGGGAGCGCTGCGGCGCTGGGAGCCGCCCCCGAGCAGCGTGAAATCCACGCCTGGGGCGGCGCGAAAGGTCCCGCCGGCGTCAAACTCGGTGACGCTCGAGACGCTGCGCCCGGCGGTAAAAAGGCCCGAAGACGGGGCCGACGAGCGGTACTGGTTGAAATCAAGAATCAACTTGTGGTCTTCGCGGAAGGGGGCGGCGAATCGCACGCCCCACAAATCGTTGTGGATGCCGTCGGAATCGTTGTAGGACGAGTAGGCCGGGGTGTTGGTGATCCGCGCCGGGTGCGCCAGCTCGTTTTCGAGCAGGACGTAGGCGTCGTGATAGGTGGCGCCGGCGTCCGGGCCGCCGCGGCGGCTGACCTCGTCGGTCAGTTCGCGGAACTCGCGGCGGGCCTGGCGATTCTCGCCGAGGTCGCGCAGGGCGTAGATCTGCGACACCTTGGCGTCGGGGGAGTCGGCGGCCAGGCTGGCGGCGCGGTCGGCCGCCCGGCGGGCTTCCTGGCTCCGGTTCCCGGCCCAGTGCAGCACTTCGGCCTTCAGCGCCAGCACTTCGGCGTCGTCGGGATTGGCCCGCAACAGCCGGTTGCAGAGTTTTTCGGCCGGCGAGTAATCCCCGCGATACCGGCGCAGGCGGATCAGCTCGATGGTGGCCGTGCGGTCGCCGGGGCGCGCTTTGAGATACGTTTCGTAGCTGCGGATCGAATCGCGCGAGCGCCGCGCCCAGCTCTGGTTGCGCGCCAGCTTCAACTGGAGATCGGCGCGGGCCTGGGCGTCCCCGCCCGGCCGGGCGATGGCCTGCCGCAACAACGCGATCGCCTTCTGGTATTCGCCGGCCATGGCGTAGGAGCCGGCCAGCGCGTCGACCACCTGCAGGTCTCCCGGGCCGGCCTGGTGCGAGCGCTCGAGCGCCGCCACGCGAGCGGAGAAGTCAGGAGGCAGGCTGGGCGTCTGCGCGGCAAGAGCCGCCGCCAGCAGAATGAACAAAGCCGGACGCATAGCGTCACTTCCTCCAGTTGCGGTTGCCGGTGGCCATGTCGACCATGTAGTGGCCGACGACGAACAGGTCGACGCCCAGGCTGAGCAGGCGGATGGGCGTAGCGGCCAGCATCATGCCGGCGGACTTGAGCCGGGCGCCCGAGTCGGCGATGACGAAGACGCTCGCTGTCGACAGCACGGCCTCCAGGCCG
>DASQHK010000021.1:0-10042 GCA_035632135.1 Bryobacterales bacterium | reverse complement strand
CGTTGGTGCCCTGATCCCCGTCCGCGCCCAGGCCCGCCGCCGTGAAAACGACCGGGCCGACGTCGCTCGACGGGGCGATCCAGTCAACCAGGAACGTCACGTAGCCCGAGGGGTTGTTCGCACGCGTTCCTACCGAGGTGTGGCCGGCGTATTGGAGGCCGGTGGAGCAGGGCAGCGCGCTGCCATCGGCGCAGCGCACCTGGGTGAAAGTGTAGTCGGCCGGCATAACGGGCACGGCCAGCGAACCGGCTTGCGTCGCGGGGTTGCTCATCAGCCGGGCGGCCAACTGAAAGCCCCAGCGCCGGGCGGCGCTGTCGATGACGGTCACCACGATCTGCTGCCTCTGGCCGGGCACGTACGGCCCGACGTCGATCACCACCCTGCCTCCGCCATTACCGGGCAGCGGATTGGGGGTGTGGCAGCCGAAGGATTCGCAGGTCGGCTCGCCGTAGCCGCCGGTGTGGGCGTAAGGGCCCCCGCTCGAATAAGCGGGCAGCAGAACGGGCATGAGGAAGAGAGCGACAACCAGCCAGCACTTCATGAGAGCCTCCTCAATGGGCTGACAAAAGCAATTGTGCTACCAGGTAGGATTCCTCACAGTTTCAATTGGTTGCAAGCAGGAGGGCGGCCGGCAGAGTAATATTTACCCGGTCGAGGCCACGAACCCCGTGCGGGCGGCCGTTGGCGGCGGGCGGCGAGGCACTTGAATTATCACTTGCATTCTGCAAGTGATCGTTGTAGCATCGAACGTGTCCGGAAAGCCGAAGTCCAAACGCCGCTCCGGCTGCCCGGTGAGTATCTCCCTGGAGATGTTTGGAGACCGCTGGTCGCTGCTGATCGTTCGCGACCTGATGGTGCGCGGCTTCCGGACGTTTAGGGAGTTCCAGGAATCGGGCGAGCGGATTGCGACGAACATCCTCGCAGACCGTCTGCAGAAGCTCGAAGCGGCAGGGATCATTACTGCCGAGAAAGCAAAGACGGATGCGCGGAGGGTGAACTACCGGCTGACGGAGAAAGGGATTGATCTGGCCCCCGTGCTGCTGGAGCTGCTGGTTTGGGGCGTCCGGCACGGGGAGGCGAGGGCGCCGCGCTCTCTCATTGATAGAATGGAAAACCATCGCGAAGAGTTCCTCGCTGAGACGCGGCGGCGCTGGCGAGAGCGGGATTTGACTCCACTGATACCCACATTCAGGGGCGGTGGGGAGAAACTCAGGAAGGAGAGAGAATGAGCAAGGTACGTGTACTGGTTGGCACACGCAAAGGGGCGTTCGTCCTGGAGTCGGATGGAAAGCGCGAACGATGGAATACGAGCGGCCCGCATTTCGCGGGCTGGGAAATTTACCACGTGAAAGGATCACCCGCCGACCCGAACCGGCTGTATGCGTCACAGTGCAGCGGATGGTTCGGCCAGATGATGCAGCGCTCCAACGACGGCGGCAAAACCTGGGAGCCGGTGGGCAACAAGTTCGTGTACGACGGCGTCCCCGGCACCCACCAGTGGTACGACGGCACGCCGCACCCTTGGGAATTCAAGCGGGTCTGGCACCTGGAACCGTCACTCACCGATCCGGACACGGTCTACGCGGGCGTCGAAGACGCCGCCTTGTTCCGCTCGACCGACGGCGGGCAGGCGTGGCAGGAACTTGCCGGGCTGCGCGGGCACGGCTCCGGGCCCAACTGGCATCCCGGCGCCGGCGGCATGTGCCTACACACCATCCTGCTGGATCGGAGCGACCCTCGCCGGATGTACATTGCCATCTCGGCCGCGGGCGCTTTCCGTACCGACGACGCGGGCCAGACCTGGCGGCCCATCAATCGCGGACTGAAGTCCCACTTCATCCCCGACCCGGAGGCCGAGGTTGGCCACTGCGTTCACCGCATCGCGATGCACCACTCGCGTCCGAACGTGCTGTTCATGCAGAAGCACTGGGACGTCCTGCGCAGCGACAATGCCGGCGACTCGTGGCAGGACGTGAGCGGCAACCTGCCGGGCGAGCAGGTAACCTATCCGGATAAGAGCGGAGCGGCCAAGAAGTTTGACTTGAAGGGCTTCGGGTTCGTGATCGATGTTCACGCGCACGAGCCGGAGACCATCTACGTCGTGCCGATCAAGAGCGACTCGCAGCACTTCCCTCCCGAAGGAAAGCTGCGCGTGTATCGCAGCCGGACGGGCGGCAACGAGTGGGAGCCGCTCGCCAAGGGCCTGCCGCAGAGCGACTGCTACGTCAACGTGCTGCGCGACGCCATGGCGGTCGACTCGCTCGATTCCTGCGGAGTGTATTTCGGCACGACCGGCGGGCAAGTGTACGCGTCGGCCAATGCCGGAGACAGTTGGAGTCCCATTGCCCAGCATCTGCCCGCCGTGCTTTCCGTCGAGGTCCAGACGCTGTCATGATCCGCGTCCTGATTCCGGCGCACCTGCGGACGCTGACGCGCGTGGACGGCGAGGTGAGCCTCGAGGTCCCGGGCCAGATCACGCAGCGCGCGGTGCTGGACGCGCTGGAGGGCCGCTATCCGGTGCTGCGCGGAACCATCCGCGACCAGGTCACCGCGCGGCGGAGGCCATTCCTGCGGTTCTTCGCCTGCGGGCAGGATTTGTCGCATGAACCGCCGGATGCTCCGCTGCCCGACGCGGTGGCGTCGGGAGCGGAGCCCTTCTTGATCGTAGGAGCGATTGCCGGCGGTTAGGACTGCATCAGGAGCGCGGCGACGCCGCGAGCGGGCGACCCGGATGCGCTACCGCGGCCTTCGCGAAGTCGGCACTCAGAGACACGCCCGGATGGAACTGGCCGCAGAACGCGCCGCGACTCAAACGGAACAGACGCCCGCCGACGCGCTCACCATCGGCAGCATCGCGATCATTGCTTACATCCTCGCAAACGTGCTCCATGAGGGAGTGGGCCATGCGGGGGCGTGCGTCCTGGCAGGCAACAGACCACTGGTGGTCTCCACGGTTCACATGGAGTGCAGCGTGGACGATCGTCTCGTGATGGCCGGCGGCACACTGATGAACATTGCCGCCGGAGCGTTGTTCTTCGCGCTCGGGCGCATCACGGGCCGGACCTCCCCCCGACTCAAGTATTTCTTTTGGCTCTCCATGACGGTGAATCTCTTCACAGCCGCCGGTTATTTCGCATTCTCCGGAATCGGCGGCCTCGGAGACTGGGCCGTGTTCATTCAAGGACTCGAGCCGCCATGGGCGTGGAGAGCCGGGATGACGGCGCTGGGGGCCGTGGCCTACCTGCTGGCGATTCGGCTGAGTCTGCTGGAGCTGTGTCCCCTCATTGGCAGCGACAAGGGGCAGCGCTACATTCGTGCCGTGCGGCTGGCAAAGATCCCGTATTTTACCGGAGGAATTTTGGAGTGTGCGGCCGGCTTGCTGAACCCGCAGGGCTTGATTCTCGTCGTCATCTCGGCTGCGGCTGCCACGTTTGGGGGTACGTCCGGCCTCCTTTGGATGACCTACTGGCTCCGTGGCAGCCGGATCCCATCCGGTTCGGAGGCGGAGCCGATGCCGATCCGAAGGAGTTGGCCGTGGATCGTGACAGCTTGCCTGCTCGCCCTGGCGTTCGTCGTGGTGCTTGGCCCGGGTTGGCGCTTTGCGCGAGGCTCTTAGCGAGATCGCCCAAGCCAGCTCATGAAGCCGGACGCGCGTCCAGGTTCCTCTCCAGCGGTTCTTACCAGTACAGCTTCAAGGCGAACTGCATCTGGCGCGGCGTATTCAGCAGATCGCCGGCGCCGGTGAGCTTGCCGAGGTTGGGATCCTGCAGCGTGGTCGGTCCGGTGCCGAAGCGAACGCGGTTGAAAATGTTGAACGCCTCGGCGCGGAAATCCAGTTTCAATTTCTCCCCGCGGAGGGGAATGGTCTTGGCCAGCGAAACGTTTTCGTTGAGGTTGGGGAACTGGCGCAGCTTGGGGTTGTAGCGCGTCTCGTTGCCGGGCCGGTCGGTGGGTTGCGGCCCGAAGAACGAGGCCGGCTGGATGAAGCGATCGGTCTGCGGATCGAAGCTGCCGCCGGCCTGCGGGCCGCGCCAGCCGTCATAGGTCGTGATGGTAGGCGCATTGCGGCCGTTGAAGACCGGGAAGTTGACGGTGGTGCCGAGGCTCACGGGAAGCCCGCTCGCGTAGTAATGCACGCTGCTGACGCGCCAGTTGCCGAGCACGGCGGCGGCCGGCCCGTGAGAAATGAAGGGCTTGCCCTTGCCCAACGGCAGCTCGTAAACGACGCCGAGCTTGAAGTTGTGCGTGGTGTCGAACTGGCCGATGGACTTTTCGAGGCGCCGGTTATATTGGTCGAGCGCCTGCGAGCCAGGCCAGTAATTGTCGGTGTCGGTCAGGATTTTGGAGAACACATACGAGGTCTGGAGAATGACGCCGCTGCTGTAACGCTTCTCGAGCCGGATCAGGGCCGCGTGATAGGTGGAGTGGCCGCTGTGGTCGCCGCCGCCGGAGGAGGTGTCGATGCCGGTGAACTGCGGATAGGGGCGGAGCGACTGCGCGACCGTGTGGGTGCTGAGGTAGGGAGCGGTGGCGAAACCCGGGTACGGCTCGCCGAGGCCCGCCGCCAGCGCCGCCGGTGATCCGACGTTGCTGTTCAGAAGGGCGCGTCCATACTGCTGAAACACACTGTAGGGGATCTGGTTGTAATTGAGGAGCCCGGCCTGGAGGTGCGATCCGACGAGACCGTTGTAAGCGGTTTCGAGCACCAGGTTGCCGCGGAGCTGCCGCTGGATGGAAATCGTCCAGGAGTCGTCGGTGGGCGGGTGCGTGGCCTCTTGCCCCTGCCACCAGGCGGGACTGTTGCCGTTGGCGAAGGCAGGATCGATGAACGGCGGCTTGGGCCAGAAGGGCATGCCGTCCTGGTAGCGGAAAGTGGGACTCAGGCCGCCGTTGCTGCTGCCATAGCCGGCGATCTGCACGAAGCCGAGGAAGTGCGTAGAGCCGGTGACGGTGGTGACGGAGCCATAGGAGCGGGAATAGCTGCCGCGAATGACGGTCTTGTTGTTGAGGCTGTACGCGAAGCCGATATGCGGGCCGAAGGCCTTCCAGTACCCGTCGGCCAAGGCGCGGGTGCCGGCGCGGCCCGTGCCGGAGCCAGCGAACACCAGCGCGCCGAGACGTCCGGCGGCGCTGGGATTGGGCGTAGTGGGGCTGAAATCACTGAAGCGGTCCTTGGACTCGACGGGGGGGAGCTGGGTCTCCCAGCGGACGCCGAGGTTGAGCGTCAGCTTGGCGTTGACGCGGAAATCATCCTGGAAATAGCCGGAGAAGTAGGGCCACTCCTGGCCGATAAAGCGCACAGTGTGAATCTGCCAGCTATCCGCCAGGCCGAGCAGCATGGAAGCGAACGAGTTGCCGCCGAGGTTGGGATCGGTGCCGCCGGGAACGCCCGTCTCGGTGTAGCTGAAGCCGGTAAAGCCGGCGTCCCACTGCTGGCCGAAGCCGTTGTAGTGGCTGCGCTGATACATACCACCCATCTTGAAGGCATGCCGGCCGCGGATCCAGGTCAGGTCGTCGTTGAACGAATACACCGTGTTTTCCGAGCCGTTGTCGGAGGTGCCGCCCCACCCGGAAAACTCGCTGAAGCCGACCGCGGAAAGATTGGAGTCGCAAATCGGCACGTTGGGCAGGCAGAATTTATTCCCCCAGGGCCCCAGATAGTTGTTCGGGCTTTTGTGATCCTCGCGCCAGTCGTTGCCGCCGGCGTAGAAGTGATTCAGCAGGTTGGGGCGGAAGGTGTGGTCCCAGCTCATGCGGAAGACGTCGGAGAGGTCGGCGCCGTCGTTGTAAGTGGTGTAGTAGCCGGGCAGGGTGGCCGGGGCGCCACTGGAACCAGGCTTGTGGTAGATGCGATTGCGGCCGTAATAACCGGAGAGACGGTCCTTCTCGGAGAAGATGTGATCACCCTTGACGCTGAACTTGTCCCAGGGGGTCAGCTCCACGCCCTGGGTGATGAGGTAGTTGGCCCGCACATAGGCGCTGGTGCCGGGCACGGCGCCAGTGTTGGGAACCAGCTTTCCTCCCGGCCCGGATTGATAGACGTTGATGAGCTTAACGGCCAGCGGGTCGAAGCGGCTCTGCGGAATCTGGTTATTGGCGAACGGCTGGCGGGTCACCTTGCCGCTGGCATCGGTGGTCTGCGTGGAGACGTCATAGATCGGGATCTGCTTGTTGTTGCGGTCCACCCAGTTGCTGAAGTCGCCATTGTACATTTCCGGCGAGGGAACGGAGGCGGTGGTGGTGGTGGCGCCCACGCGGTTGCGGAATCCTTCATAGGAGACGAAGAAGAAGGAGCGGTCCTTGCCGTGAATGATCTTGGGAATCACGATGGGGCCGCCGGCCGAGACGCCGAAGTCGTCCTGCTTGTAAATGCCGTGCTTCTTTTCAAAAAAGTTGCGGGAGTCGAAGTCGTTGTTGCGGAGGAACTCGTACATGGAGCCGTGAAACTCGTTGGTGCCGGACTTGGAGGAAAACGTCATCATGCCGCCGGCCGCATGGCCGAACTCGGCCTTGAAGCCGTTGGAGTCCACGGTGAACTCGGTGATGGCCTCGACGGAGGGGGAATTGTAAGCGATCCAGGACGTCTGCAGAGCGCGCGTGGTGGCGGCCGAGACGCCGTCCAGCGTGACGCCGAAGCTGGACGCTTGGCCGCCGCCGATGGAAAAGCCCTGGTCGCCGTAGTTCTTGGCTTCCGGGGTCAACTGGGCCAGGTCGAAGGGACTGCGCAGCACGCCCCCGACTACCAGCGGCAGTTCGTCAACGAGCTTGTTGGTGATGGTCACGCTGGTCTTGGCGTCCGAGGTTTGCAACTGCTGCGCCTCGGCGGTGACCTCGACGGTCTGCTGCGAGGTGCCGACCTCGAGCGTCACGTTGACGCGCATGGTGGTGGCGGCGTTGATCGTGACGCCGGAAACCACGGCGGGCTTGAAGCCTTCCTTTTCCACGCGGATCGAGTATTGGCCGACTGGGAGGTTGGCCGCCGTGTAGTCGCCCGAGTCGGTGCCGACCGTCTGCGAGGCGACGTTGGTGGCGGTATTGGTGACGGTGATGCGGGCGCCGGGCACCACTGCGCCCGAGGGATCGAGAACCGTGCCTGTAATCGTTCCGCGCTCGGACTGCGCAAAGAGGGCGCCGGCAAAGCTCAGCGCCAGAAGCCCCACAACACAGAAACTTGCTTTCAAAGGCCCCCAGATGGACATAAACATTCCCCCCTTCCCGAAAGTTACAGTTTCAGGATTGGCGGAAGCATATCATTGGGGGCAGGGGTTTGCAAGCCCAAAATGACCTAAAATAGCCCGGCCTCCGGCGCGGCGGCCCGCCTGGCCGGAAGCGCATCCCCAGGGGGCTCAGCGCGCCTCCGCCAGCTTCGCCTGGTAGTGCCGGCGGGCCTGGACGATCATCTGGAGCGCGCGGTCGCGGTTGTCACCGGGGCCGAAGTTGTGGCGCTCTTCGAGCAGCGCCTGAAGGCGGTCGATCCAGCGAATCATCAGGCCGAGGTCGTCGCGCAGCAGCACGGGCCGGCTGCCCACCGTGACGTAGATAGGACCGGAATGGGCCATGGGAATGTTGCCGGCGCCGGCGACGCCGCGGGCGGGCCGGCCGCGCGCGCGAACCGCGAACCAGCAGCTTGCATCGACCGGGACTTCCTTCTCCAGCCGCAACTCTTGCCTTCCGGCCGGCCGGCTCTCGATCACGTTGCCATTCTGGATGAACTCGACCACCTCGAGCGGGCTGCGCGAAGTGACCTCGGCAACGAGGCGCGCGCGATAGGTTTGGCCAGGAGGCACGCGGATCTCGGCGCCCATCGGCTCGCCGTTGACGGTGAAGGTGAGAAGCGGGCCGTTGGTGGCAAAGTCGCGGCCCTCGCGGTAGCGGGCGAGCCAGCGGTCCCAGCTCATGGCAGATCCTACTTCGACATACTCGCGGGAGCCGCCGGGGATCTGGTCGATGCCGCGCCAGTTGGTGAAGACGTCGGTGCCGGCGCCGGGAGGGATGCGAAAGCCGCAGTTGAGGAAGCGGTACCACAGCTCGTAGGCCGCTTCGCCGTAAGGAAGGATGTCGAAGGAGTCCACCGCGCCCAGCGCCGCGCCGACCGGGCTTTCCTTGGCGCCGAGCCAGGTGTCGAAAACGTCGCGGATCTGGCCGCCGATGGGGTGGACGTAGCTGACGAAGCCGCCTTGCCGCTTGGCCTCGAGCGCGGCCATGGTGTTCAGCGGGAAATCGTAAGGCGAGTTGCTGCCGGGCACGCTGGTGAACGACGGCGGCACCTGGCGCTTGATGTTCAGGAACGCCATGTGGCCGAGCGGATAGCTGTTGCGATACTCCTGGCCCCAATACAGGACGTAGCGGGCGGTGGAGAGCGGATCGACGGCGCCGCTGAAAAATTCCTTGTCATGAATGAAGGCGCCCTCGTTGTTGGCGACGATCATGTTGGCGGCGTTGAGGTCCTCGGCCTCGAGCCAGGCGAGCGACTGCGCGGGGCGCTGGTAGTAGCTGCCGCCGTAGTTGGCGTGGAAGTGATTTTCGCCGGTGTACCAGCCGAGCTGGTTCCAGTTGGTCCAGCGGTGCATCTGGATGCTGATCTCGGCCGTCTCGCCCGCGCCAACTTCGACCACGCGGTCGGCGATGTCGTACTCGACGCCCTTGAGCGCGGCAAGCTGCACGCGGCCGGCGGGAACCGGAAAAGTGTCGTCGCCGGAGGCCACGAAGAAGCCCTGGCGGCCGGCGCCGGGATCGAGCGGGTAATAAAAAATCGGCGAGCCGGCGGGGCAGTACGCTTTCCCGTCTGACGCGCTCACGTAGAGCCGCACGGGCGTGCGCTGGCCAAGCTCGTCGGTGACGCGCACGCGCAGGCGGCCGGAAGGGTCGCGAAACTTGAGGCCCGTGAGGCGCACGTGCTTCTTTTCGCCGCCGGCCACCGGCATGGTGAACAGATCGATATTGCCGAGATGGTTGGAAGCGACGGCGATGCGGCGGCCGTCGGGCGAGACAGCGGGAGAAAATTCATCGCGGATGGTATTGGTGATATTAACGGGCTCGGCCGGGGGCTTGTCGCTGTAGCGGCCAACGCGGTAAAGCTCGTAGTTGCCCTTGCCGTTGACCACATCGGCCGAGTAGATGACGCCGGAGCCATCGGGAAGGGCGGAGAGACTGTTGAGGTTCACGATGTCCTCGGCGCGATAGCGCGTGAGGGGCATCTGGATGGTGCTGCGGACGCCAGCCGGAGCGATCGACCAGATTTCCGGCGCGCTGCCGCGCTGGCCGGAGAAAAAGATTTCGGGGCGCTTCGGGTTCCAGGCCACGCCCACCCAGGTGGAAGCATCGACCGTGCGGATCGGCTGCGGAAGCTGCTGGATGGCCCGCAGGCTCCCGTCGGCGGCGGTGATTTCGTAAAGCGATGCGGCGGAATCATTGACGCGCAGCGCGCAGGCGAGCTTGGTTCCATCCGGCGACCAGGCCAGCGTGCCCGAGACCGGGTGCGGTGTGCGGATCTCACGCTCGCGGCCGGAGGCGACGTCGACGAGCAGCAGGGCGCCCGGAATTTTGGGGACAGGACCGGCGGGCGCATTGCCGCGGACGAAAGCGATCGTGTCGCCCTTGGGCGACCACGCCGGGTGGGCGTGATAGCCGGGCGAGGCGCTGACCTGTTGCGCTTCGCCGCCCTCCGCCGGCGCGGACCAGATGCTGCCGAACAGGGAGAAGGCGAGGTGCGAGCCGTCGGGCGACCAGGCGGGGTCGGTGGCGCCCCAGGTGACGGTCTCCGAGTCGGCAGCGTGCGTGTTGTGAAACTGATCGCGCAAAGCGAAAACGGCGCCCAGGAGAACCACCAGCGCCGCAGTGAGTGGGCCGGCCAGGTGTTTCATGGCGAAACTGTAGCACGTTTCTTTTTCGCGTGGTCTATGCGGGCAAGCAGGCGGGTGTGCGACAAGAAAGGAGCCCCGACCGTCAGGCAGTGGCCTGCTGCCGCCTTGGGAAAGACCGCTTGCTTCGCGCGCGGCTCAGCATCGGGATTTTCCGGATGCCCGCAAGTATGTCGCACCCC